>JAOPWT010000012.1 GCA_025965555.1 Mycobacterium sp. | reverse complement strand
GTTGCCTGCCGTCGTACTTCGGCAGGTTCAGATCCAGCAGGATCAGGTCCGGCGTCGGCGCGTTCTCGTAGCCGCCGCGGCGGTAGAGGAAGTCGAGACCCTCCTCGCCGTCGTGGGCCACGTGAAGGTTGTTCTTGATCTTGTTGTGCTCGAAGGCCTCCCGGGTGATGAGCTCGTCACCGGGATCGTCCTCCACTAGCAGGACGTCGATCGGTCGGCCGGATGGTGTCATTCGGGCGTTCCTTCCAGAGTTGTTTCGGAGTCTTCGATGGGCTCGGGAATGGGCAGAGTGAAGCGGAACCGGGTGCCCTCGGTATAGGAGGTGTCGATCCAGATGGTGCCGCCATGATGTTCGACGATCTTCTTGCACAGCGCCAGTCCGATACCGGTTCCACCGTAGGCGTCGCGGCCGTGCAGGCGTTGAAAGATGATGAACACCTTGTCGACGAATTCGGGTGCGATGCCGATGCCATTGTCCGACATGGTGATCAGCCACTGCTCGTCACCGTCCTGGCGGCACTCGATCACGATTCGCGGCGAGACACCGTCCCGCCGGAACTTCATGGCATTGCCGATGAGGTTCTGCCACAGCATCGCGAGCAGGGTTGGATCGCCGACGATCTGAGGCAGCGGCTCAGCGGGTCGGACGATCTCGGCGCCGGACTCCTCGATCGCAACGGTGAGGTTGGCGAGCGCGGCGTTCAACGCGGCGTCGAGCTCGACCTCGGCCTCAGCCGAGTTGAGCCTGCCGACGCGCGAGAACGTGAGCAGGTCGTTGATGAGGACCTGCATGCGCTTGGCGCCGTCGACGGCGAAGTCGATGTACTCGATGCCACGTTCGTCGAGCTTGTCGGCGTACCGCTTCTCCAGCAGCTGGCAGAACGAGGTGACCTTGCGCAGCGGCTCCTGCAGATCGTGCGACGCGACGTAGGCGAACTGCTCGAGCTCGGCGTTCGAGCGGCGCAGCTCGATGGTCTGTTCGTCCAATTGCGCTTCGGCCGAACGTGAGGCATTGAGTTCGGCCACGATTCTCTGCCGCATGTTCTCGACGTCGATGGCGATGGCGCGGATGTCCTTGGGCCCCTGCGGCTCGATCTTCGCCGCGAAGTCGCCCTCCGTGATGCGTCGGCACGACGCCGCGAGCGAGGCCAGGGGGCGTGTGACGGCCGTCCGCATCACGATGGCGAGAGCGGCCGCGGTGGCCAGCAGCGCCACGACGATGGCGCTGAGAACCGCATTGCGCCACCAGCGAATCTCGTCGAGGTTCGCGATGCCCGCCGCCCTGGCGTCCGCGAGGTGCTGGTTCTGGCCATTGAAAAGCGCTCGAAGGCGGTCGAATTCGGTCTTGCCGCGCTCGATGACGTCGGCGTTGATCACGGTCGGCGTATTGGGTGTGATGCTGGCGATGAGTGGCTCCGAGAACGACGACCGCCACGAGCTGGACGCCGCTTCTATCGCCTTGAGATCGGCGATCAGTTCGGGGCGAGTGCCCGCGCGCTGCCGAATTTCGTCCGCCGCCATGGCTTCGGCCTTCTGCCCCGCGTAGTAGGGGTCGAGGAACTGGCGGTCGGCCGTGATCGCATACCCGCGGATCGCGGTCTCCTGGTCGCCCAGCGCCGCCTGCAGCCGGTACGCCGCCGAGCGCGACGGCTGTACTTCGTCGATCAGATCGCGGGACACCTCGTCGTACCGGTGCAGCAACAGCGCGCCCGCAATTCCGGCGCCGAGAACCAGCACGCCCATGATCGACAGCACCAGCGTCTGCCAGCGCTGCACGGTGAGCGAGGAGGCGTGGCGGGGAGTCGGCGCCTCCGGTCTGGTGGCCGTTGCCGTCGTCGTCATCGTGCGGTCCGTTCCACCCGCACCACGGCGACATCGTCGGAGAGCCCGCCGTGCATCGCCGCCCTTTGCTCCGCGCCGTCGATGAGGGCGTCGACGAAGGCCTCGCCGGAGAGGTGCGCCCGTTCTCGAGCCAGCTCGAGAAGGCCGTCCTCGCCAAGACGCTCGTTACCGTCCCCGGAGTGCCCCTCGAACAGTCCGTCCGTCAGCAGCAGCAGACCGTGACCGGCGGGCAATTCCAGCTCGCTCAACGGCCAGTCCGTGCCGCCGAAGCCCAGCGCCGGTCCGGCAGGCGGCTCGAGCCATTCCACAGAGTTCGGACCGTGCAGCAGCATGCCGGGATGTCCCGCGCGGACGGCGTTGAAACTGAGGTTCTCTGGCGAGATGGCGATGCTGAGCACCGTCGCGAAGATCCTGGTGTCGGGGCTCTCCGCACGCAGAATTCGCTCCAGCTGACGCATGCGCTCGTTCCCGCGAAGGCCTGCGAACGTCAGCGCCCGCCAGCCGATGCGCAGCGCGACGCCGAGGGCGGCCTCATCCGGTCCGTGCCCCGACACGTCACCGACCATCACGTGCACGGTCCGGTCCGGCGTCTGGACGAAGTCGTAGAAGTCGCCGCCGAGCAGCGCGCTCTCGCGGCTGGGACGGTACTTGGCGACGATGTCGACGCCGGGGTCGTCGAGTAGCAACGGCGAGGGCAACAGACCTCGTTCGAGACGGGCGTTCTCCTGGGCTCTGAGCTCGCTGGCGCGCAGATCTGCGGAGGTGAGCTCGGCGCGCTTGCGCTCGATCGCGTAGAGCAGAGCCCGCCGCAGCATCTCGGCTTCGACGCGCCCCTTGACCAGATAGTCCTGCGCACCGGAGGCGAGCGCGGATACGCCGAAGTGCTCGTCGGTCAGGCCGGTGAGCACGACGATCGGGATGTCGGGGTCGCACTTGGTGATGTGGTCGAGAGCCGCAATGCCGTTCGCATCGGGCAGATTCAGGTCGAGCAGAACGCAGTCCGGCCGCACCCGGACCAGCTGAATCTCCGCCTCGGCCATCGTCGGCGCCCAGGCCATCCGAATGTCGATGTCGGCGTCGGCGACCAGTTCCTCGACGAGCAGAGCGTCGCCGCGGTCGTCCTCCACCAGCAGCAGCGACAGCGGCCGCGTCTGGACTCCAACGCCGACCCCGGCCGTCGGGTCAGGGTCGCGCACGGCGCCCACCAGCAACCACATCCTTCAGACGTCGGATCAAGGCGCTGCCCCTGCTTGACAGTCATCCGACACTACCGGGGACCGTCCGGTACTGCGGACACCGCACCGAAAAGACGTTCGACGACGCAGGTCGAGCTAGGTGCGAAGACCGGCCACGGCCTCGTCGACCGTCGGATACAACGCCAGGAACTCGTCGAGCTTGGTCAGCTGAATTGGCCGCGCGGTCACCGGCCCGCTGGCCACTACGGCGAATTTGCCCATGCCGCCGATTCTTTCGTGGGTTTCGGCGAGGATCCGCAGGCCTACCGACGCCAGAAACGACACCGAGGTCAAGTCCATGATCAGTGCGTCGGGACGCTCATCGACCAGCTCGGTCAAGAGCTCCTCGAGTGGCGGCGAGGTGGCGAGATCCACCACCCCATCCACCAACAACACGGTGATCCCATCCCGACGGTCGACCGAGGTCGAGATCGCATCGGCTGCTGACAACGGCCATCCTCCCTACCGAACATCGTTCATCGCCGTGGCGGCGAACACGATGAGCCTAGTGCCCGCGATCGCTTCGCTGGACATTAACGAGTTAGCGGCTACCGCGTCACCCGTCAGGTTAATCTCAAGATCGACGACTCGCCGAAGGGGCGCGGACGGCAGCGGGAGAACACATGTCAGACGATCTGGTGACGGACAACTCGGTCTCGAGCGAGGGTCTATTGCCCCAGCTGGTCAAACATCTGCGGTACAACCGCACGGCGCTGCGCGAGGAGTGGGCCCGGCGCATCACCGAGGCGCAACTGCTGACGGCGATGACGCCCGAGGAGCTGTTCGGCGAAGCGACGGCGGTCTACGACAACTACGTCGAGGTGCTCGAGACCGGCAGCGTGGAAGCACTGCAGGCCTACGCCCGTGACCTGTCCGAACGCATCATTCCCCGCGGCGTGGAGACCGACGAGGTGCTCGGCATCGTGCTGTTGCTCCGCGACGTCCTGGCCCGGTCGCTCTTCGAGAAGTATCAAACCGACTTCGACTTGCTCAACCGGGTCCTCGACGCCTACGAGCCGGCCGCCAACCGCATCGCCAACACCGTGGGCGTCTCCTTCGTCCAGGAGCGCGAGCGGATCATCCGGCAGCAGCAGGAGGCCATCCGCGAGCTGTCCACCCCGGTGCTGCAGGTGCGTGAGCAACTCCTGATCCTGCCGATCATCGGCGTCCTGGACAGCCCACGCGCGCGCCAGCTCACCGAACAGCTGCTCAGGGCGATCCGGGCCAACCGCGCAAAGGTCGTCGTCATCGACATCACCGGTGTGCCCACCATCGACTCCACCGTGGCCAACCACCTGGTGCAGACCGTCGACGCCTCGGGTCTGATGGGCGCAAACGTGATCATCACCGGCCTGTCTTCCGACATCGCCCTGACCCTGGTCACGATCGGACTGGACCTGTCGAAGATGAACGCCGTCGGCGATCTTCAGGGTGGCATCGAGGAAGCGGAGCGGCTTCTCGGCTACGAGGTCACCCGCACGGGCGAGTAGACCCGACCCCCACAGCGACGGACTCCGATGCCAGTACCCATCCTCAAACAAGGAACCATCCTCATCGCGACCGTGCAGGCCGCGTTGACGGACTCCGACACCGAGCGCCTTCGTCAGGACCTGATGGAACAGGTGAGCCGGTTCCGGGCGCACGGCATCATCGTCGACGTCACGGCCATCGACGTGATGGATTCCTATGCGGCGCGGTCGCTTCGGACCATCGCCCACATGACCCGGCTGCGCGGCGCCGACACCGTCATCGTGGGTCTTCAGCCCGAGGTGGCGTTCGCCATGGTGCAGCTCGGTCTCGTCTTCGACGGGATGCACACCGCGCTGGACCTCGAGGAGGGCCTTGCCCTCCTCAATCCGAAACTCCCACCGCCGCGACGGCCGACGAGCAGGCGAGACGTTGCCGACTGAGGTGGTCGTCGACGTCAACGATTCCGACGACATCGTCACGGCGCGCCAGGCGGGGCATCAGCTCGCGCGCGAACTCGGCTTCTCCCTGACCGACGTGACCATGATCGCCACGGCGATCTCCGAGATCGCCAGAAACATCACCAGTTACGCCGGACACGGCGCGATAAGGGTCGGGGTGCACGACCGCGAGGGGCGCCGCGCGCTGGTCGTGTGTGCCGATGACGAGGGCCCTGGGATCGTCGACGTGGACCGGGCCCTCGAGGAGGGGTACTCGACGGGGCGCGGACTCGGTCTCGGACTGCCAGGTGCCCGCCGACTGATGGACCGGCTTATCGTGGATTCGGTGCCAGGGCGCGGAACCAAGATCGAGATGTGGAAGTGGACGCCGGAACAGTGACGGGTGCTGGACGGTTCGGACCCATCGAGTGGGCGGTCGCGGCGCGCCCGCTGCCCGGCCAGGACACCTCCGGCGACGAGGCCGTTGCGGTGGACGTCGATGGTCGGGCGGCGGTGTTCGGCGTCATCGACGGTCTCGGTCACGGGCCCGACGCGGCGTCTGCCGCGGAGCGCGCCGCCGAGGTGATCGCCCGGCACGCAACGGAACCCCTCGCCGCGATGATCGGCGCCTGCCACCGGGAGTTGGCCTCCACCCGCGGTGCGGCAATGACGTTGGCGCGCCTCGACTTTCAAGCGGGGACTCTGCAATGGATGGGGGTTGGCAACGTCACCGCTGCGCTCGTCTCGCGGACGCCGAGCGGCGTCGCGGCCACCTCCTTCGTCCGCTTGGTCAGCGGCATCGTCGGCTTCCAGATGCCCCGACTTCTCACTCCCGAGGGCATCGAGATGCGCCCGGGGCACCTCCTCGTCATGGCCAGCGACGGCGTCACGGTGGACCACCTGGAGGGGCTCGACTTCGCAGCTTCTGCAGATGCGATTGCAAATCGCATTTTGGGGGAACACACGCGCGTGACTGACGACGCCCTGGTTCTGGTTGCGCGCCACAGGGGCGCGACCTGATGGCGGGTGACGACTTCCGCGACAGCTACGCCGCAGCGCTACGCCGGTATCTGGACGAGGGAGGCGAGGCGAGCCTCGCGACGGGTCACGACCTCGGCCGCAGGGCCTTGCAGGAGCGGCTCAGCATGATGGAGATCGTCGAGGGGCACTTCCGGCTCGTCGAGGAGACCCCCGCAGCGTCGCATACGACCGCCCTGCAGTTTCTGCTGCAGACACTGGCCACCTTCGACATCGCCACCCGTGGATTCCTCGACGGCACCAAGCGCTACGAGCAGCAACGCGCGAGGGCCGACGATCTCGAAGACCGCGACGCGTTTCGCACCGCGCTGGTGAACTCCCTTCAGGAGGGCTTCTTCGTCGTCGACCGTGCGGGCACCATCATCGAGGTCAACGAGGCGTTCGCCGCCATCACCGGCTGCGGGTCAGAGGGGTTGCCCTACGAGTGGCCGTACCCGTGGCTGGTCGACGAGGACGAGGCGAGTCAGCGGCTCTCGCGGCTCGTCGAGAAGGGCAGCATTCAGTCCGAGACGCCCGTGCGGCACCGCGACGGTCGCATCACGTGGGCGGCGGTGAGCATCAACTCGGTCACCGCCGACGGCGACGATCGCGACGCGTACGTCGGGACGATCCGCGACGTCACGGCGGCCAGGGCGTCGGCCGCCCGCGAGAGTGCGGTCGTGCGACTCGCCACGGCGGTGGGAATCGCCACCAGCGTCGCCGAGGTGCTGGACATCGTGCTCGAGGAGTTGCGGGCGGCGATCGATCTGGAGCAGGTCATCGCCGTCATGTGGACGAAGTCGGGTGCCGACCCCGAGGTTCAGGTCGCCGGCTCCTCGGAACCGACCAGCTGGCGCGACGTCGATCCGTTTCTGCGGGCCAGGTTCGAGGAGACGCGGGCGTGGCCGCCGCTGTCGGTGCGGGCGATCGGGACGGCGGGTCCGTCGGGCCCGTGGTTGGGAATGATGGCGGTGCTGTCCGGAATCGGCTCCACCGCCCTGTGGTTGCAGCACAGCGAGCAACGCTTCGTCGGCGAGGACGACCGACTCCTCGTCACGGCCCTCGTCGGTCACCTGAGCCTGGCCGTCCAGCACGTTCGCCAGTTCGAGCTGGCCCGCGAGGCCTCGATGACGCTGCAGCGGACGATGATGCCTACGACGAAGCCACCGGTCGGGTTCGCGGTGCGATACGAACCCGCGGTGTCTCCTTTCGAGATCGGCGGCGACTGGTATGACGTGCTCGCCGTCGGTGACCACCAGATCGGCATCATCGTCGGCGACTGCGTTGGCAGCGGGCTGGCGGCCGCCGCGGTGATGGGGCAACTTCGCAGTTCGGCCAGGGTGCTACTCATCAACGGAGCCAGTCCCGGCCGCCTCCTCGACGAACTCGATTCGGCGGCAGCCCTCATCGCCGGTGCGTACTGCACCACCGTCTTCGTCGGCACCATCGACACCGAGACGGGGGAGATGACCTACAGCAGCGCAGGCCACGTACCCGCGCTACTCGCCGTCCCTGGCGCGGCTCCGGAAACGCTGACCGGCGCCACCTCGGTGCCGCTGGCGGTGCAGAAGTTGGGCCCGCGACCGCAGGCGTCGAAGTTCCTCTCGCCGAACTCGACGTTGATGCTGTACACCGACGGACTGGTAGAGCGTCGAGAAGACTTGATCGACAACGGAATTCAGCATGCCGGCGGGGTGCTCGCCGAAACGATCGAATCCCCTGCGGACGTCGTCGCGGACGCCGTGCTGAGCGAGCTGGCGCCGACGGACGGGTTCGACGACGACGTTGCGATCGTGGTCTACCGACGGCCGCCCGCACCGCTGGAGATCGACGTCGAGGCGCGACCAGATAATCTGAGCGACATCAGGGGCCGAATCACCAGGTGGCTGTGGGCCACCGGCATTCCCGACGACCTCGCCGGTGACATCGTGCTCGTCGTGAACGAGGCGTGCACCAACAGCATCGAACACGCCTACCGCGCCACGGGGCCGGGGCGGATGCTGGTGTGCGCCGAGGCCAAGGGGCGCGGAATCTCGATCCGCATCACCGACTTCGGCTCTTGGAAGTTACCCGACGTCAATCCGCGAACACGGGGGCGCGGGTTGCCGCTGATGCGCGCGGTCAGTGGTGACGTCACCCTCGACGGCACCTCGACGGGCACCATGGTGACGATGAACTTCGAACTCGCCTAGCTGCTGGGCACTCCCAGTGCGAGAACGGCGGCGTCGTCCTCGACGCCCGCACCGAGATCCTCGATCAGCGCACGCATCGCGGCCACGATGTCGGCGGCGCCTGCGGGTGCGTGCGCTGCGGCGAACCGCAGGAGTTCACCGTCGTCGTCATAGCGTTGGGATCCTTGACCCGTGCGTGCCTCGGTGTACCCGTCGGAGTAAGTCAAGAGGGTGTCGCCAGGACTCAGCGCGAATCGCACGGACGTGAACGTCGGCTTTGCGAACAAGCCGACCGCCTGGCCTCCGTCGGTCGAGACGTAGCGGGCGTCGCCGTTGCCCTGCAGCAGCAGGGGAGGTGGATGGCCACCCGTGGCGATCTCGACGTCGAAACCGTTGGCGCGCATAGTGATCAACCCGAACAGCACGGTGCAGAACCACCCCCGCTCTGCGTAGGTATCCTGCTTGAGGACACTGTCGAGGGTATGCAGGACGCCGACGGGATGTTCGTCGTTCACGGCGGCGGCCCGCAACGTGTATCGGGTCAGTGACGTCAACGTCGCTGCGGCGACCCCCTTTCCGCAGACGTCGCCCAGGAAGAAGCCGTACTTCTCCCTGGAGAGCGGAAACAGATCGTAGAAGTCACCGCCGACGTCACCGGCAGACGGACTGTAGTAGTGCGCGGCCGCTTCGAGGCCCGGCGGTGGAGACAGCGACGGGGGAAGAAGCGAAAGTTGAAGCGTCTCAGCCCAACTGACGGCGCGGCCGCGTTCCTCTTCGGCGCGCCTGCGCTCGGCCAACAGTTCGCGCTCATAGGACCGGCGGTCGGCGGCGTCGTCGGCGACGATGCGGACGAGTGCGGGACGGCCCTCCAGGTCCGTCTTGACGTTGGCCGTGAGGAGCACGGGAAGCCGCTCGTCGGCCGCCGTCACCAGATCGACCGTCACGCCGCTGAGCACTCCAGATGCCAGCAGCATCGGGGCGAAGTGCGTCTCGTAGTGAATGCGACCCCCGCCGGTGAGCAACTGCGCGAAGGGGGTACCGATCAGTGTCTCGCGCTCTCGCCCGAGCCAAGAGGCCATGGTTGCGTTCACGGCGCGGATCACCCCCTCCGGGGTGGTGATGAGGTAACCGCACGGCGCGTTGTCGAACGCGTCGCCCAGGCTGTCGAGACCCGCCGTCACGCGCTGGCCGCGAACGCGGCGATCGCGGCCGCGGTCTCGTCGGGGGCGCTGAGTTGCGGGCAGTGGCCCGTGGCGTCGATCGTGACGATTTCACTGCCCGCGATGTGCTCGTGCGTGTACGCGCCGACCGACCTTGGCGCCAGGGTGTCGTGAAGGCATTCGATCACCAGGGCGGGAACCTCGACCCGCGAGAGGTCGGCGCGATTGTCGGAGAGGAACGTCGTGCGGGCGAACACCTGAGCCTTCGCGGGGTCGTTGCGGCAGAACGTCTCGGTCAGTTCCTCCTGCAACTCCGGCCGGTCGGGCGTGCCCATGATGTTCGGGGCCATGGCACGTGACCATCCGAGGTAGTTGCTCTCCATGGACTCGAGCAACTCGTCGATGTCATCGCGCGAGAAACCGCCGATGTAGCCGTCGTGGTCGAGGTAGGAGGGCGACGGGGTGAGCAGCACGAGCTTGGCGAAACGACTGGCATCCTTGGCGACCGCGAGCACGCCCATCATCGCGGCGACCGAGTGACCGACGAACACCACGTCGGTCAGATCGAGTTCGGAAACGATGTCGAGGATGTCGTCGGCGTAGCCCTGAAGCGATGAGTAGCGTTTCGCGTCCCACGCTGCGGCATCGGACTTTCCGGACCCGACATGGTCGAACAGGACGAGCCGGAACCGATCCCGTAGCCGTGCTGCGACCAGACGCCAGAGGTTCTGGTCACAACCGAATCCGTGTGCCAGCATCACCGTCGTTCCCGACTCGGGGCCGGCGAACGTCACGTTGTTCCTCGTGCGAACGTTCACCTGCGCCATCTTTCCACGACAGCGCGCCACGCTGCGGTCGACGCTTCGTTTGTCCGATGGCGGGTAATACCGGGCCATGGCGAAGAAGGACGAACTCAAAAAGGGTGACCGGGTCCAGTGGGACAGCCACGGCGGAACCGCCGAGGGCGAGGTCGAGAAGAAGATCACCAAGGACACCGAGGCGGCCAAGCGCACGGTGCGCGCGTCGAAGCAAGAGCCGCAATATCTGGTGCGCAGCGACAAGAGTGGTGGCGAGGCGGTCCACAAGCCGGAAGCGCTTCGCAAACAGCGGGATTGACATGCGGCTACGCAGGAGCGTGCTGACGGGACCCGGCATCACGCGCGTGCGCCGTGGCAAGGGGTTCTCCTACCAGGGGCCCGGCGGCGAACCGCTGACGGACGAGAAGTCGCTGCAGCGCATCAAGGAACTGGTGATCCCGCCGGCATGGAAGAAGGTGTGGATCAGCCCGTACGCGAATGGTCACATCCAGGCCGTCGGAACGGACGCGGCGGGACGCCGCCAGTACCTATATCACCAGACATGGCAGGACGAGAAGACCGAGGAGAAGTTCGATCGCGCCCTGGAGATGTCGAGGAAGCTGCCGGCGTGGCGCGAGACGATCGCCGAGGATCTTGGCGGGCGCGGGTTCACGCGGGAGCGGGTACTGGCGCTGGCTCTGCACCTCCTGGACCTCGGCTACTTCCGGGCAGGCGGTGAGCAGTACGCCGAGGAGAACGAATCACACGGGCTTGCGACGCTGCTGTGTGAGCACGTCACCTTGCGGCGCAGTGCCGTCGCCTTCAACTTCCCCGCCAAGAGCGGTGTCCGCCGAACCCTCGAGCTCGAAGACCCCGCCATCGTGATGGCGGTGCGGTCCCTTCTACGGCGCAACTGTCCCAGTGACCGGTTCCTCGTCGTCAAGAACGCGAATGGGTGGAAGGACGTGCACGCCGACGATCTCAACGCCCGCTTCAAGGAACTGGTGGGCGACGACTACAGCGTCAAGGACCTCAGGACCTGGCACGGGACCGTGCTCGCGGCGACGGCGTTCGTCGACGCCGACCCGCCCGCATCCAAGAAGGTGATCAAGCGGGTCGAGTCAGCAGTGATGAAGGAGGTGTCCGAAGACCTCGGCAACACCCCGGCCGTGGCGAGATCGTCCTACGTCGACCCGCGTGTCGTCACGGGTTACGAGGAAGGTCTGACGATCGCCGCCGCGGCCAAGCGTGCCGCGCGCACAACGGATGCCGCCAAACGGCAGGAAATCCTGGAGAAGGCCACCAGAACGCTGATTCAGCGGGTCAACAAGTCCTGAGCCAGCCGCGCGATGGGGCTGTCGTTGAGACGATCGGCAAGGTCGCGCGGGCCCTCGTAGACGGCCACCGCACCCTCGTCCTGCAGTCTCAGACGATCGATGCCGCCAGTTTCGACGCAGATGCAGGCGACGCCCGCCCCAGACGCTGCGCGGATGTCCCAAACGGTGTCACCGACGAACACGGCGCGATCGGCTCCCACGCCTGCACGCTTCAGGGCCACCTCGACGATGTCGGGTTGCGGCTTGGCGGTGTCCACGTCCTCGGACGACGTGATGGCCGAGACGATGTCGTCCCTGTCGAGGACCTTGCGAAGTACTGCCAACTCGTCCTCGGGCGCCGACGTCGCCAAGACCACCTGCAGGCCCATGGCCGCCACCATGTCCAGCAGCTGGAGCGCACCGGAGAGCGGCCTCAGCAGGTCGGTGGTTTCGCGATAGAAGCGGGTGTGCAAGTCCTTGACCCGGGCGATGGCGTCATCGGAGGCGTCCGGCACCAGCTCGTCGAGGAGCGTGGACCCGTCCATGCCGATGCGGCGGTGTACGCGCCACGACTCCACCTCGAGTCCCGCCTGGCTGAAGGCTCGTTGCCAGGCGTGGACGTGAAGGTAATTGGAGTCCACCAACGTTCCGTCGATGTCGAACAACACTGCAGGGGCGGCCATTCTGGCGGAGTTCCCCGGGCTGCGCAAGCGAAACACATAGGCCGTCGGATTGTTTCGATCGACGTGTTTTGTCGCCGCGCCTGTCGGGAACGCTGTCGGCGGGGGGATGAAGCGTCAAGGCCCCAATGGGAGTGGCCGGGCGCGCCGAACCACAACGAAGGGAGCGAACCCATGGCTGAACGCAATGGTGTCGAAGAAGCCGTCGAAGGTGCCGTGGAAGGCGTGAAGGGCAAGGCAAAGGAAGTCATCGGGAAGGTGACCGACCGGGGCGACCTTCACCGCGAGGGCATCGCGCAGCAGGACAAGGCCGACGCTCAGCGAGAAGCAGGCAAGAAGGAAGCCGAGGCGGAAGGCGCACGGGGCGCGGCCAAGGCCAGCGAGGCCCGCGAGGCGGCCGAGCAGTAGCCAGCAGGAAGGCCCGGCTCGACACGGAGCCGGGCCTTTCGCTGCGTGAAATCCACTATGACTCATACACACAACGCATTCGAGTTCAGACAAACGTGGCACGGACTGTGGTCATCGGAGTTCGGCCACTGGATCCTCACCAAGGGCCTGCACATCGTGCTGGTGATCGTCGCCACGATCTTCGCGACTCGCGTGATCCGCCATGTCGCAGGCCGAATCAGCAAGCGACTAGCCGCAAGTGACGATGTGGATGCGACCGTGCAGAGCGAGGCGGTCAAACACCGTCAGGCGGTCGCATCGGTGATCTCCTCGGTGGCCATCGCCGTCCTGTACGTCGTGGTGTCCGTCGACGTCATCAACACGCTCGGTCTGCCCATCGGCTCGTTGGTGGCCCCGGCTGCCGTCCTCGGTGCTGCCCTCGGTTTCGGAGCGCAACGCATCGTCCAGGACCTCCTGAGCGGATTCTTCATCATCACCGAGAAGCAGTACGGCTTCGGCGATCTGGTCCAGTTGACGATCGCCGCCAACAATGACGCGGTAGGCACGGTCGAGGACGTCACGCTGCGGGTCACCAAGCTGAGGACCAGCGACGGCGAGATGTTCACTGTGCCCAACGGCCAGATCGTGAAATCGCTCAACCTGTCCAAGGATTGGGCACGCGCCGTGGTGGACGTCCCCGTCCCGGCCTCCGCCGATCTCAACCGGGTCAACGACGTGCTCAAGGGTGTCTCGGAGAAGGCGATGGCCGACGAGGTCCTTCCGGACCTGTTGCTCGACCAGCCCGCGTTGATGGGCGTCGAAAGCATCGGAGTCGACGAAGTCAAGCTGCGGATGGTCGCGCGTACGCTGCCGGGCAAGCAATTCGACGCGGGCCGTCGGTTGCGGCAGTTGATCGTGGCAGGCCTTCGGCGAGAGGGTATTTCGAGCAACGCCGCAGCCACCGTCGACGTGGCCTGACGTCCGTCAGAACGTGGCGAAGAGGACTATCGCGGCTGCGGCGATGATCGCCAACGCAATCGCCGGTACGGCAACGCCGTACCGGCGACTTGCGGTCACGAAGGACAGTGCCACGGCCACCACCGCGACGACCGGGGTCCCGTATTCGATCAGACCGAAGACGGTTTCGCCGGGGCCGACCTTTGCGCACGTCCCACCGCTGCACCCGGCCGATCCGAGAACCTGCAGATAGGAATAGACGACGACGGCCAGCGCGGCGGGTGCCGTCAAGATCGCCAAGATCCAGTTGACCGCGGTGCGTTTGCCGTCCTCTACCTGCGTGCTCTCCATGCGTCTGTCCGCCTCGCGCTCGATGTCGGTGTATTGCCCGTCGTGGTTGGCCTGAAACGGCCGCGAGGTTTGACGGCATTCAAGTTGGGTCATTGCGTACTCATGACTGACAGCGCAGTACTTCAAGGAAAGCGTATCGCGATCCTGGCGACCAACGGGGTCGAACGTCGTGAGCTTCAGGAGCCACGGACGGCGGTGACCGACGCAGGCGCCGACGTCGAACTGCTGTCCCTGGAGAACGGTGCGATCGACGCGCGGGACCACGATCTGGAACCGGCAGGAGAGTTCGACGTCGATCGCGCGGTGGCCGACGCTTCCATCGACGAGTTCGACGGTCTGCTGATCCCCGGTGGGACGGTGAACGCCGACAAGTTGCGCCTCGACCGTTCGGCGGTGTCATTCGTGCGCGAGTTCGTCGAATCCGGGAAGCCCGTTGGCGTAATCTGCCACGCCCCATGGACGCTCATCGAGGCCGGCGTCGTGCACGGAAGGACCCTGACGTCGTATCCCAGCCTGCGTACCGACCTGCGGAATGCGGGGGCCAGGCCGGTCGACGAGGAAGTCGTCATCGATGGCAACTTGATCTCCAGTCGATCGCCTGACGATCTCAAGGCATTCTGCGCGGCCGTCGTCGACGAGTTCGCGAAGTCCGTGAAGTCCGTGAAGTAGGCAGTAGCAGAAGGGAACGCCGCGTGACAGTCAGCACATTTCAGGATTTGCCGCTGGCCGACCGCGACCGTGAGTGGGACGGTGCCGCGGCCGAGAAGCGGGTGCGTGAGTGGGCGGACGCCACCGACAAGCCGAACGCCAAGTACCGCGGGGCCCACGTCTGGTACGACGGCCACAAGAGCCAGAACTTCACGGCCTACAAATTGCTGATCGCCGACGTCATCGACGGCAAGTTGACTGCGGTCCCACGCGGCGTGATGGCTGCGGCAGCCGTGATGCAGGGCTCCCGTGGTGGTGTCGACCTGCCGAAGGGCGACATCGACCGTGTGAAGAGCCACCTGGCGAAGTATTACGCCAAGATGGACGACACCCCGCCGTGGGACGAGGAATAGGCGACCCCCCTAATCCTGCTCGGCTCGCGCCTCGGCCCCCGTCTCGCCGGCATCGAAGTCGTCGTCCGAACTCTGCGCGCCGACGTACGAACCGCCACCGCTCCGATCGGCGCGTGACGCCGCGACGTGCTGATCGTCGGCCACATCCGACTCGCTGCCCGACTCGTCCTCGGCATCATTGACTTCTTTGCTGTGTCGTCCTGACATCGGCGTACCTCCTTGGTGCCACCGACGAATACCCCGATCGCGCCCAGCCAACCAGGCGGAAGTTTCGCGCCGCGCTTTGCGGGGCACAAGCATGGAGACCATGGCGGTCACAGCAACCTTGCAGGAGGATTAGACCCTTGAAGCGCATGAAGGTGATGACGAGCGTAATCGCGGCCGGCTTGACGTTTGGCGCGCTGGTGAGCGGTTGCGGCGCGAAGGTCGAGGGCGGCGACACGTCGTGCAAGGACTACGTGTCGGCCAACGATGCCGACCAGCAGACGGCGGTGTCGAAGATGCTGAAGGATGAAAAGGGCACCGACGCAGCGCAGCTGGAAGTCACGGGGACGAAGCTGTCGGTTCAGACCTTCTGTCAGACCGCTGGTAAGGAAGACAGCAAGATCAAGGAAGCCCCGCACCTGTAGAACCCGTCGTCACGGCAACCTCACGTTCTGGTTTCGGCGCGCGCTGGCCGGGTAGTTGGTCAGTGTGACGTCGAGTCGTGCCTGTCGAGTGGCGAATCCATCGCAGAGCAGGTTTTCCTGCCGATGAATGGCATTCGGTTCTCCGATGAAGGGAATGGGTGATGGGAGATACGTCCGAGGATCCGATCGATCACGCCCGCACGACACGACAGCACGCCGACGAGACGATGAAGAACGGAGCCGCCGCGCCTGGCCTGGTATCGATGGCAATCGCCGTGGCGGCCATGGTCATCGGATTGACGGCGTTGGCGGCGGGCAACTCACAGCCGGGTGCGGTCGCCATCGCAGTGGCCGTGGTGGCCGCCGTCATCGGTGGGCTCTGGCTGTTCATCGCACACCGTCGGGTCCGACGGCAGGAACTGCGTTGGGCAGCAGAGTATCCCATTGCTGACGACGCGCCGCCCCCGACGAGTTAGGCGCATGCGATGACGTTCGATCGCGCCGTGGTGGTCATCCCCGCGCACGACGAGGCCGACAAGTTGCCGCGATGTTTGAAGGCGGTCCTCACCGCTGCGGCGTGCATACCCGAGCCGGTGCTGACCGTCGTCGTCCTCGACGCCTGCACCGACGAAAGTGCGGCGTTGGCAGGCCGATTCGGGGCAGACGTTCACTTCGTCGAGGTGGACGCCAAGAGCGTCGGGGCGAGCCGGGCAGCCGGCTTCGCCTACGCGCGGACGGTGTGCGGTGTCGAGGCGTCCGAGGAGGCAGGCATCTGGTACGCCACCACCGACGCGGACAGTCGAGTCGATGCCGACTGGCTGACCCGCCAGATGGAGGCGGACGCGGACATGGTGCTCGGCGTCGTCCGCGTCACCAACTGGCGGCACTTCTCCGCATCCTCGGTGAACCGCTACCTGACCGCCTACCGCGCCAAGTCGTACCGGCGGGATGGAGGCCACGACCACGTTCACGGAGCCAACATGGGCTTCAGGGCCGACCTCTATTGGGAGACGGGCGGATTCGCCACCCTGGCCTCCGGCGAGGACGTCGACCTGATGCGGCGCTTCGAGGAGCGCGGCCATCGCATCCACCGGGACGCCGGCCTTTCCGTCGAGACGTCGGCCAGGCGCGAAGGCCGCGCGCCAGGAGGATTCGCGGCCTACCTCAAATCGGTGTCGCGGCGTGGCGGTGCGGCGTGACCGCCGCGCTGCTTCGACGGTGGCTCGAGGCCGGTGAACTTCAGCTTCCCGCACCGGGATCGGGACGAACGAGCTCGAGGTGGTGGAAGCTCGCCGCGTTGGCAGAGCACG
>JAOPWT010000608.1 GCA_025965555.1 Mycobacterium sp. | reverse complement strand
TGGTGATGCCTTGCTCGCGCTCGGCACGAAGGCCGTCGTTCACCAACGCCAGGTCGGTGTAGTCGTGTCCGAGTTCCTTGGAGGTGCGCTCCACCGAGGCGAGCTGATCCTCCATGACGGCCTTGGAGTCGAAGAGCAGGCGGCCGATGAGTGTCGACTTGCCGTCGTCCACCGAACCCGCTGTCGCCAAACGCAATAACGTCGCCATCTCTATTTCCCCCGTCGCTTCGCTCGCCCCATCAGAAGTATCCCTCGCGCTTGCGGTCTTCCATCCCGGCCTCTGAGATTCGGTCGTCGGCGCGGGTGGCGCCGCGTTCGGTCAGCCGCGAGACCGCGGTCTCGGCGATCACCTCGGAAACCGTGCTCGCCTGCGATTCGACACAACCCGTGCAGGTGACGTCGCCGACCGTGCGGAACCGCACGACTTTCTCGATGACCTTCTCGTCCTTGCGTGGCTGCAGGTACTTGTGCACGGCGAGCAGCATGCCGTCGCGCTCGAAGACCTGGCGCTCGTGCGCGTAGTAGATCGACGGCAGCTTGATCTTTTCGGCGCCGATGTAGGACCAGATGTCGAATTCGGTCCAGTTGGAGATCGGGAACGCCCGGATGTGCTCACCCTTGTGGTGGCGTCCGTTGTACAGATTCCACAGTTCGGGACGTTGGGCCTTGGGGTCCCACTGGCCGAACTCGTCGCGGAAGCTGAACACGCGCTCCTTGGCGCGGGCCTTCTCCTCGTCGCGGCGGGCACCACCGAACGCGGCGTCGAATTTGTTCTCGCGGATGGCCCGCAGCAACGTGAAGGTCTGCATCGGGTTGCGCGACGGGATGGTCTCGACGACGCGGCCGGCGTCGATATCGTCCTGCACCTTCGCCACGACCAGCCGCACGCCGCTCTCGGCCACGAGTTCGTCGCGAACCTGGAGCACCTCGTCGAAGTTGTGGCCGGTGTCGACGTGCATGACGGGGAACGGCAGTCGGCCGGGCCGGAACGCCTTGATCGCGAGGTGCAGCATGACGATCGAGTCCTTGCCGCCGGAGAACAGGAGCACGGGCTTCTCGAACTCGGCCGCAACCTCGCGGATGATGTGGATGGCCTCGGCCTCGAGCGACCGCAGGTGGCTCAGTTCGTACTTGCCTGCGGTCGCGTCCAGCTCCTGCGCTGCGGTCATGACTTCCTCTTTAAGTTGGTAGAGTTAGCCAGAATTGCAATCATGCCCAGGAATGTAACCGCCGGCGCCGCGCCGTGTCAACGACCGTACTGACGACAGGCGTGCGCTCGCCGAGCAGCGGGTTACGGGATGATCACCGCTCGACCCCGGATGTTGCCGTCGTGCAACAGGTCGTACGCCTCGGCCGCCCGGTCGAGCGAGAAGTGCTCGACGAGCATCTTGACCTTGCCGACTTGAGCAAGCGCGACGACTTCGAGCAGTTCGGGGATCGAACCCCAGAACGGTGACGCCACCGCGCATTCGTGTGGCGGGCTGGAGAAGTTGACCGGCAAGGCGGCGTTTCCGACTCCGACGATCGTGAGATGACCGAGTATCCGGGCCACCTGCGCCGCCATGTTCAGCGTCGGACCGACCCCGACGAGGTCCAGCACTAGTTCGGCACCAAGGCCCCGGGTGATGTCCTTGATGCGCGTGACCGCATCGTGGCCAGAGACCAGCACTTCGTCGGCGCCCAGGGCCTTGGCGAGCTTCAACTTTTCTTCCGAGGTGTCCACCGCGACAACGGTTGTCGCCCCGCTGAGGGCCTTGAGCACCTGGATGGCCATCTGCCCGAGCCCGCCGGCACCGATCACCACCGCGGTCGAACCGGGCCCGAGCAGATGCACCGAGCGTTTCACGGCGTGGTAACTGGTCAGGCCTGCGTCGGACAGCGGCGCCACCTCGCGAGGGTCCAAGCCGCCCAAGGGAATCAGATATCGCGTGGACGGGACGAGTAGATACTCCGCCATGCCGCCGTCGGTGCCACCGAGACCGCCCGGACTGGGTTTACCGGGCTCCTGACAGTAGTTCTCCATACCCCGACGGCAGTTCATGCACAGCCCGCACCCCCACGGACCGTAGACGATGACGGGATCACCAGGCGCGAACCCGGTTGCACCAGGGCCCAAACTCTCGACCCAGCCGGCATTCTCGTGCCCGAGGGTGAACGGCAGGGTGAACGAACGCGATCCGGCAGGCGCCTCCAAGAGATGCAGATCGGAGTGGCAGGCACCTGCTCCGCCGACCTTGATCAGCACCTCCCCCGGTCCGGGTTCGAGCACCGGCACGTCCCGGAGTTGGCCCGGCCGTTGCCATTCGACGAACTGAAAAGCTTTCATTGCGCTCGCCTCAGTCCGAGATCGCGTCGAATTCGACCTCGAGGTGCAACGGACCGCGGAACACCTGGTTCACCCGGTACGGCGGCGGATCGATGACCAGTCGCGGGTTGTCGACGCGCCGCAGGAACGTCTCCAACGCGATGTTGACCTCCAGGCGAGCGAGTGGACCGCCGACGCAACTGTGCACTCCGCGACCCCATCCCACGTGTTGGTTGTCCCGCCGCTGGATGTCGAACTTCTCCGGGTCGGGAAACCGCTTCGGATCGCGGTTGGCCGCGCCGTAGAGCAGATGCACCGCCGAACCGGCCGGGATCGTGGTGCCGCCCACCTCGACGTCGGCGGTCACGCTACGGCTCGGGAAGAACTGGACGGCGGACTGCAGCCGAAGCACTTCCTCGATGGCCTTCGGAACCAGGTCCGGCTTCTCCCTCAGCAGCTCGATCGACTCCGGATTGCGCAGCAGCGTCAGCACGCAGTGCGCGATGGTGTTGACCGTCGAGTCGTGACCGGCTATCAGCAGCAACATCGCGTTGGCCGCAGCTTCCTGGGGCGTCATCGGCCCATCGGGGCCGTCGTGGTCATTGACCAGTTTGGACAACACGTTGTCCTTCGGTTCCGTCAGGAAACCCTGGATGAGGTCGGCCATGTACTGAGTAAGTGCTCCAGTGCTTTCACGGCCCCTCTGCTTGCGCGCCTGCCCTTCTTCGGTGGCAGCGTCCGGGCCCATGTCCGCACCGGCCATGAAGTCGAAGATCCAGCCGTGGAAGGTGGGTTCGTCCTTCAGCGGAACACCGAGGATCTGACAGATGACGGCCACCGGAACGGGGTAGGCATAGTCGTCGACGACGTCGAAGGTGTTGCTGCCCTTGGCCTTTATCTTGTTGAGCGAGTCGTCGCACAGCGCCTGGATGTCGGCCGCCATGTCGGGGATCACGTGCGGGAGTGCGGTGGGGCGAAGTGCCGCATCACCTGGCGACGCTGCTTGTCGTGTCTCGCCGGGTCGGACACGATCAGGCTTGGCTCCCGGCCGTAGGCCTGCATGTGTTCGGCCCCGACGTCGGGCTGCGCACGATCAGCGGACTGGGCGGAGATGGGGCTGAGGGTGATGTCGGAGCTGACGTGCGGATCGTGGGCGAGCTGCAGTAGCTCGCGGTAGCCGGTGACGACGTACACCTTGTCCGCGACCTGCACGACCGGCGTCTTTCGGAGTTCGTCGAAGAAGCGGTACGGGTCGTGGCGGTTCTCGTACCTCATCGCCTCGGTCCAGGCGGTCTCTGCGGTGGTCATGGCGGCTCCGATCTAGCGGCTCTTGGCGCGGTACTCGGCGCCGCGGGAGGTTGGGTCGTGACCGGTCAGCACCACCTCGGGAATGCCCGTCGGCTCGCGCGGATCCGGGAAGCGGGCCGACATGGGCTCGGCGTTCGCAGGCACGTCGTAGCCCGCCGGCGGAGGCGGGAAGGGCGCCGACTGTTCGATGAGCCTGCCGTAGTACTCCAGCCACTTGCCGTGGTTGAAGGTGATGGCTCCGACGATGCGGCCCTTCTTGCCGAATGCGGCGGCGAACCGAAGATCCTCGACCGAACCTTGGGTGAACACGATTTCGTCACCGAAGGAGCACACGCCGACACCCTTGATGTTGACGCCGAACTGGCCGGACCAGAACTGCGGCAGCGGCAGATGCGGACGACGGCCCCTTTCGAGGTGAACCATGTTGTGGGCCGCGGTCCGAGCGCCCAGTACCGCAGCGTCCACGTGCTCGATCGCCATGAACTGGTACTCGTAGAGCACGTGCGGGGCCCTCGCGATGTCACCGGCGACGAAGATGTTGTCGGTCACGACGCCGTTGATGTCGAAGGCGCGACACCCGGCGTCGCAGGCCACTCCCCAGAATCCGCTGGCCAGTTCAGCGCCCTCGAGCCATTCGATGTTGCGCACCGACCCGAGCGAGGCCACCACCACGTCGACGTCGAGCGTGGTGCCGTCGGAGAGCTTGGCTCGGCGGACATGCCCGTCGGCGTCACCCAAAAGAGCCTCCACTGCCACGCCGGTGCGCAGATCCACTCCAGCGTCACGCTGCATCTTGGCGGCGATGTCGCCGATCACCCCACCGAGCGGGCCGATGAGCGGCGCGCCGGAGCGTTCCGCGACCGTCACGTCCAATCCGAGATCACGGCAGACAGAGGCCATTTCGGAACCGATGAACCCCGCGCCGACGATCAGCACCCGCTTGGGCTTGGCTTTGAACGCCGCCTGTATCTTCGCGGCGTCATCGCTGGTGCGCAGCGTGTACAGGCCCTCGAGTTTCGCCTCCTCGGGGTTGAACCACGCCCTGGACCGGACGCCGGTGGCGATCAGCAGCCGGTCATAGGGCACCCTGTCGCCGTTGGCCAGCAACACTTCTCGGTTGTCGCGGTCCAATCCGGTGGCGGCCACGCCAAGGCGCCAGTCCGCATCGACCTCGCGTAGGCGCGGCAGCTTGGTGTTGGCCGCAGGCACCCACCCCTTGAGGACCTGCTTGGACAAGGGCGGCCGATCGTAGGGCTCGTGCACCTCATCCCCAATGATGGTCAGCGAGCCGGTGAAGCCCTCGTCGCGCAAGGCCTCCGCCGCGCGCAAGCCCGCCAGCGAGGCACCGACGATGACGATGCGACCCTTCGCCTTGAAGGTGCTGACGAGCTCATCGATCAGCGGATGAGCGCTCACCTGGTCGTCCGGTCCGAGGGCGGATCCATCTCCGCGATGATCGCTTGCACCGGGCACGACGCCACGGCCCGCGCCACCTGCTGGCGTTGCGAGTCATCGGGATTCGGGTCATAGGCGAGGGCTTCCTCGCCGTTGAGTTGAAGGACCTCCGGCGCCAGCGGTACGCACTGGGCGTATCCCAGACAGCGATTCAGATCGACCACGATGCGCATGCTGAATAGCCTCCACTTCGACCGGCGCCGCGGGCTGGTCAGCGCAATCCCCTTTCAGGGAGGAAGTGCCTGACGCTACGGTAAATATCGTTCTCGGACGGCCGTATCGACAGACTCGTCGACGTCTCGAAGCCAGCGCAACACCGCGCGTCCGGGGGCTCAGTCCACCATCGTCGGCGCATCCGACGCCTTGACCAGACGCACCTCCGGCCGCGCCGGAACCTCGTCGGCCAGGAACCAACGAAACGCGAGGTTGCCCAGCGGATAGTCGAGCGTCGTGAGCGAGTTGGGGTGACCGGTCATCCCCCGCGACAACACCATCGTCACCGAACCGTCGGCGTTGGGCACCGCGGTGTGGCCGTTGATCGAACTGCGCGCATCGGCCACGCCGGGGGTGGCCATGAACTGGTTCCACACCACCAGATTCCAGAACCGGCACGCAGGGGGCTGGTGCGTGATGACGAGCGCCTCGTCGTCCTCGAGAACGAAGCTGCCGTAGGCGTAGCACGCGTCACGCGCGGACCAGCCGAAGTTGGCGTTGGGGACCTGGTAGGGATCGGCGAATTCGTTGGCGGCGTGCGATGTTTGGTGCCCCAGGGTGTGCGCTTCCCCGCTGCGCACCCCGACGGCCAGCGGGAGGATCGCGAACATCGTGCGCATCCAGGCGGCGCTGGCCCGCAATGCTGCTGCCGTTTCGGCGTCGCCGTGCCGAAAGGGCTCGGGTTCGTCGAGTGCCTCGATGCGCCAGGCGACGGGGCGACCGGTCCGCGGGTCGGCCTGGTAGTCGCGGGTCATCAACACCGCCGCCTCCGGCGTCGGCCCAAGGTCGAACGAGAAGTTGCCTTCGGCATCCACCTCGAGGTGGTCGTCACGCACGATCGCGACGATCTTGTCGGACCAGGCACCCGGCGATGGTTCGTTGTAGGCGGTCACCGAGAAGTACACGCTGTCGCCCTTGTTGCCGCTGATGCGGTAACGCCGCTTCGGATCGACCGGGCACATGAAGTAGTACGCGTCGGTGTTGTCGCCGCCCCACCGGCGGTCGGGGCGGACCGGTGAATTGATCTCCACCCACATGGGCCGCCCGGGGTCGGCGAACAGATAGGTGTCGAACGCGACGCCGAGGGTGGTCGCCAGCATGCGGTAACCGTCGGCGATGTGCCGGTCGTCGGTGACGGCACGGTCACCGGTGAGGAACGAGCGGTCGAGGCCACCCAGTGTCTCCAACAGCTCGCGCCACGCGGCGGTGGACTCGTGGGCGGAATTGCTCATGTGCTGATGCCTCTCGTGATGAGGGTGGCGGTTCGCTGCACCCATGCGTCGTCGAGCGATGTCCCGTGGGTGAGCAGCGCGAAGAAAGTGATGCCCGCGACGGCTTCGACGAGTTCGTCGGCCGTCGCGTCCGGACGTGCCTCGCCGCGCGCGACGGCATCCACGAGCCGGTCCGTGAGCCCTTGGGAGAGGATGCCGGAAAAGCGTTGCAGCAGTGCGGCATGCAGTGTCGGGTCGGCGGCCAGCTCGCCGACCAGTCCCGTGAGTGCGGCACTCGCGGCGGGGGTGGTCAGCACGTCGGCACTCCGCCGGACCATGGCGCGCACGTCGCTCTCCAGCGATCCGGTGTCGGGAAGTTCGGTGGCCTCACCGATGGGGAAGACCGCCTCGTGGACGAGATGCGCCTTGCTCGGCCACCGGCGGTAGATCGCGGGCTTGCTGGTGCCGGCCCGCCTGGCGATCGCGTCGACGGAGAGGTCGGCATAGCCCGTTTCGCCGAGCAGCTCTACCGTCGCCTCGAGAACGGCGCCGACGATGCGCGGATCTCGGGGCCTACCAAATTCCGTCGTCATTACGAAACCGAGAGTAACATAAGTCGATGTGACCGACGCCACAGCTGACTCCATCCCCTTGTCGCTGCCGGAGCGGCTCCGTGTCGAGCTCGACGACCTCGCCGAGCCCCGGTTCAGCCCCCAGGCCGAGCAGATCCGCGACATGATTGCCTCACTCGCGCCGGACTGTCCTTTGGACGCCGGCGCCCTGCATGCCAGGGCCTCGGCGGAGACCGGACTCGACGACTTCGGCGCCGACGATTACCGGGAGCGGCTCGACGTGTATCTGGCCGACGTCCGCGACATCGACGGTCTTACGGCATCGGGCACCGTGAACTTCTACAGCCAGCTGCTGCAGGTACTGAAGAACCGATTGCTGCTCACCGAGCTGCTGGCGCGGCACCCCGAGATCCATGACATCGAGTTGGAACCGACCGTCGTGATCGCGGGGCTGCCCCGCACCGGAACGACCCATCTCCACAATCTGCTTGGGGCGGGTCCCACCTTCCGCACCTTGCCGTATTGGGAAGGCGTCGAACCCTTTCCGCTGTCGTCCGAGGCGGGTATCGAGCCCGATCCGCGGCGCAGCAGGATGGACGTCGCGGTCCAGGTGATGACCCTGCTCATGCCACACTTCCCGCTCATGCACGAGATGACGACCGACCACGTGCACGAGGAGATCCAGCTGCTCGCGAACGACGTCTCGACGATGCTGATGGAGACTCTGTGCGACGCGCCGCGGTGGCGTGACTACTACCTATCCCACGACCAGACAACGCATTACGAGTATCTCGCCACTCAGCTGAAGGCGCTGCAGTTCCTCCGCGGGGGTAGGCGCTGGCTGCTCAAGTCGCCGCAGCATCTCGAGCAACTGCCGGTGCTCGACCGGGTGTTTCCCGGCGTCGTCGTGGTGTGCACGCACCGCGATCCGATGCCGGTCGTGCTGTCGATGATCGCGATGATCACCTACTCCGCCCGCATGCACCGCAGCACCGTGCCCGTCGAGCAGATCGCCGCGTCCTGGGTCGACCGACTCGACCTGATGCTCGCCGCGTTCGTCCGCGATCGGAACGTCGTGGGACCGGAGCGATCGATCGACGTGCGCTTCGACGACTTCATGGCCGACGAACTCGCCGTCACCGAACAGATCTACCAACTGGCAGGCGAGCCTGTCAGCGACGCGGCGCGCGGTGCGATGGCCGAGTATCTGGCGGGTCACCAACGCAATCGGCTGGGCCGGGTGGCGACGTCGTGCGACATGTTCGGCCTCGACGAGGTGAACCTTCGCGAACGCTTCGCGCCGTACGTCCAGCGCTTCCTGCCCTAACCCCGCGATTCGTGTGTTGGTAGCCGCGCTCAGCGCGGGTAAGCGCACCCAAATCGCTCAGAGGGTGACCTCGTTGAGCTTGCCCGTCGCGACGTCGAAGACGAAGCCGCGCAACGACTCGTGCTTGGTGACGAACGGGCTGGCCTCGATGCGACGCAACGACTGTCGCACGTCCTCGTCGAGATCGGCGAAGGCCTCGGCGGCCCACTCCGGCTTGAGGCCCGTTTCGTCCTGGATCTGCTGTTTGAACCCGTCGTCGGTGAACGTCAGCATGCCGCAGTCGGTGTGGTGGATGAGGATGATCTCCGTGGTGCCGAGCAGTCGCTGGCTGATCGCCAACGAGCGGATCTCGTCATCGGTCACCACTCCACCTGCGTTACGGATGACGTGCGCCTCCCCCTCGGCGAGCCCGAGGATTCGGTACACGTCGAGTCGGGCGTCCATGCAGGCGACGACCGCGACGTGCTTGCTCGGCGGCAACGGCAAGGGCCGCTCGGACGCCTCGTTGAACACTGCGGCGTACGCCTCGTTGTTCTTCAGGTACTCGTCGGTCACGGACATTGGGACCTCCTGCGGCTTGCGGGCATACGTCGACGTGACGCTAGTCGACGTATGCCCGCTTGCCGAGCCCGAGAATCGGCCTGATCAGAACCCGCCTACGCCTTCGACTGCAGGTCGTACACGGTGGTGCCGCCGACGTCGGCCCTGGTGAAGGTCTTCTCCACCCACGCCGTGATGTCGCCTGCCGTCCCAGAGCGGTGCCAGGCAGGGCCACCGTGACCGGAGTCGGCGAGGAAGTACCGCACCTGGCCGTCGGCGACGTACTGCTGGAACTGTGCCAACGTCGGCGACGGGTCGCCGCCGGTGAACCCACCGATGGCCATCAACGAGGTTCCGGTCTTGAGTTCGAGATCGCTCACCGACATCGAGCCGATTCCCGCTGCCGCCCAACGGTTGTCGGCACCCTTCAGGAGAGCCTCGAGCTCGGGGCTGTCGGAGCGGCCCGGCATGCCGGGTCCACCCTTGCCGGGTCCACCAGGGCCGCCGAAACCGCCCGCCTTCTGCGGACCGGACATCGTGCCGGGTCCGTTGTGCGCGCTCGTGGCGTTGTAGATCGAGAACGCCGCGGAGCCGCCGAGGCCGACGATGGCGGTCACCACGACGACGGCAACGGTGGCCTTGCCGAGATGGTGCGCGCGAACGGCGAGCAGCAGCGCAACCACGATCGAGCCGATCAGCACGACCCAGCGGATCGCAGGCCACCACTCGGGTGTCCGGTTCAGCAGCACGAAGGACCACACCCCGGTGGCCACCAGCATCGCGGCGAGAACCAGCCGTGCCAACGATGATTCTCGACGCTTGACGAGCTGCGCAACCGCGATCCCGACCAGCGCTGCGACCCCGGGTGCGAGCGCGACGTTGTAGTACGGGTGCACGGTGCCCGCCATGAAGCTGAACACCGCGCCGGTCACCAGAACCCAACCGCCCCAGAGCAGCAGGCCTGCGCGAACGCGATCGGTACGCGCCGCACGCCACGTCAGAAACAGTCCGACCGCCAAGCCGATGAAGGCCGCGGGCAGCAGCCAGGACGCCTCGGCGCCCATCGAAGCGCCGAACAGCCGACCGATGCCGGGATCACCCCCGAAGAAGAGGTTCATTCCGCCGCGGCCGGGACCGCGGCCGGGGCCGCCACCACCGGGGCCGCCGCCCTCGTTTCCGGCGATGCGCTCGATGCCGTTGTAGCCGAACGCCAGCTGAAGCAGGCTGTTGTCGGTGGAACCGGCGATGTAGGGCCGCGAATCGGCAGGCCACAGGCTGACCAAGGCGATGTACCAACCGGCCGACAGGATCATCGTCGCACCACCGATCAGCAAGGCGCCCAGTCGTTTCCAGATACCGAAGGGCGCAGCGACCAGGAAGGCCAGCGCCAGACCCGGCACGATCAGGAACGCCTGCAGCATCTTCGTCAGGAACGCGAAGCCGATCGCGCAACCAGTGAGTGCCATCCACATCGTCATCCGCCGGGCGGTGCCGGCGTCGGTGGCACGCACGGTGCAGTACGCCGCCACCACCAGCAACAGCACCAGCAGCGCGTCGGGATTGTTGAAGCGGAACATCAACGTCGCCACGGGTGTCAGGGCCAACACCAGGCCGGCGATCAGCCCCGCGGAGGGCCCGCTGCTGCGCCGGACGGTGAGGTACAGCACGGCGACGGCTGCGACGCCCATCAACGCTTCCGGCAGCAGCATGGTGAACTCGTTGAACCCGAACAGCCTGCCGGACAACCCCATGACCCACATCGCGGCGGGCGGCTTGTCGACGGTGATGGCGTTGCCCGAGTCCAACGAGCCGAACAGCCACGCCTTCCAGTCCTGCGTTCCGGCCTGGGCTGCGGCGGCGTAGTAGTTGTTGGCCCAACCGGATGAGCCCAGCCCCCACAGGTAGAGCGCGCCGGTGCCCACCAACAGTGCCAAGAACGCCGGGCGCGTCCAACGCGGATCCGGCGGACTCGCCTCGTCGACGACGACGTCCGAGCGAACGTCGTCAGCAGTCAGTGTCACAGTCATCTTCCTTTGTTCTCGATCGGTGTCAGTGGGTCCGGCGGGGGTGAAACACCCAGCCGCGCAGAAGGACGAAGCGGACGGCGGTGGCCACCAGGTTGGCCGCCACCAGCACCGAGAGTTCGAGCAGGCGGTGCGGTTGGTCGATGAAGGCGTGCAGCCCCGCCAGTGCACCGCTGGTGATCGCGAGTGCGATGGCGAAGACGATGAGCCCCTCGACGTGATGGCGCGCCGCCTTGGCCCCGCCGGCGACGCCGAACGTGAAGCGCCGGTTGGCGGCAGTGTTGGCGATCGCCGTGAGCAACAGGGCCGCGAAGTTCGCGACCTGGGCGCCGATGACGGGGTGCAGCAGCATGAACAGCAGGAGATACGCCGCCGTCGATGCGACGCCGATGGCACCGAAGCGCACCACCTGGCGGAACAGCGAGTTGGGCGCGGCAGCCGTCGACTGCGACGGAGTCAGTTGGGCCGCAATCACATTCACCGGAATGGACCCGTTGGCGAAGCCGCGCAGAAGCCTGCCGACGCCCTTGAGGTCGGCGGTGGCCGTCGCGATGATGTCCACTCGGCTGTCGGGGTCGTCGACCCAGTCGACCGGCACCTCGTGGATGCGCAGGCCGCTGCGTTCGGCGAGAACCAACAGCTCCGTGTCGAAGAACCACCCGGTGTCGGCCACGTGGGGCAGCAGCTGGCGTGCGACGTCGGCGCGAATCGCCTTGAATCCGCACTGAGCGTCGGAGAACCGGGCCTGCAGCGTTGACTTGAGGATCAGGTTGTAGCAGCGCGAGATGATCTCGCGCTTGGGGCCACGCACCACCCGCGAGCCACGGCCGAGCCTGGTGCCGATCGACAGATCGGAGTGACCCGAGATGAGTGGCGCGACGAGCGGGGCGACGGCGGCGAGGTCGGTCGACAGGTCGACGTCCATGTAGGCGAGCACCATGGCGTCTGAGTGCGACCACACCTCGTGCAGCGCGCGCCCGCGACCCTTCTGCTCCAGCCGCACCGAGCGGACGTCGTCGAGCTGTGCGGCGAGTTCGGCGGCGATGCGGGGGGTGTCGTCGACGCTGGCGTTGTCGGCGATCGTGATCCGGACCGGGTAAGGGAAGCTGTCCCGCAGGTAGCGGTGCAGTCTGTGCACCGAATCGGCAAGCGCGACCTGCTCGTTGTAGACCGGTATCACCACGTCCAGCACCGGAACCCCGAGTGCGCGGGCCTCCAACGCGGCGTTTGGCCTCGACCCGAACGCGAGCTCCCTGGAAACCGCGGTGACCTCCGTGAAGGTCGCATCCTGAATGTCTGTCATGTCTTTATCGTCGATCCGCCGCGTGTGGTGGCCACTTGAGCAAGCTATGCGTCGGCTATGAGTTCGTCGGCGTCTCGGTCAGGTCGTAGACGACGACGCCGTCCACCGTCTTCTCGGAGTAGTGAGCCTTGACCCACGAGCTGATGTCCGCGGCGTCGCGACTACCGGTGGTGCCGCGGCCCATTGGCATGCCGAACATCGAATGCCCGCGGATGAAGTAGTGGATGCGGCCTGCGGCGACATCACTCTGGAACTCGGCCAGCGTCGGCGCGGGATCGGTGCCGTTGAACCCGCCGACGGCCATCACCGGGGCACCGCCGGCCAGCTGGAAGCCCGCCGCGTTACTCGATCCGACGACGGCAGCGGTCCACTCGTAGCGGTCGGCACCGTCGGACAACAGGGCCGTCAGACCCGGTCCGGCCTCGGGAATGTCCAGAAAGCCACCACCCGGGCCGCCCCTCCCACCGAACGAGCCGTGTCCGCGCGAGGGGCCCACCGACGGGATCGCCCCGGAATGCGGGGTGGCCACGGTGGCGAGGGCGTATGCGGTCGGCGCGGCCAGACAGGCCAGCACGGCCAGCGCGGCCACGCCCGAGGCGACGCGCGCCGGCAGACGGCCCGCCACCAGGAGCAGCACTGCGGCAGCGACACCGGCGACGGCAATCACCGTGCCCAGCCAGGGCAGCCAGTCGAAACGCCGGGCCAGCAGCACGGCGGCGAGGATCACCGTGACGAGTACCGTGGCCGACATCGCCACGGCGGCACGAATGTCGAACCTGTTGCGCCACAGGAGTACGGCGCCGATACCGATGCCTGCGCCGATCGGTGGGGCGAGGGCGACGGTGTAGTACTGGTGCAGGATGCCGTTGGCATAGCTGAAGACGACCGCGGTGACCGCCAGCCAACCGCCCCACAGGATCAGCCCGGCCCTGGTCGGGTCGGTGCGCGGGGTGCGCCGGGTGATGAGCAATCCGGCGGCGATGCACACCACCGCAGCGGGGATCAACCAAGCGATGTAGGTGCCCATCGAGTTACCGAACAGCCTGCCCCACCCGACGTCGAAGTTCATGTTGCCAAGGCCCCCGGTCTCGTCACCGGTGAGTCTGCCGAATCCGTTGTAGCCCAACGCGAGTTCGATGATGCTGTCGTGCTGCGAGCCACCGATGTAGGGGCGTGACGAGGCAGGCCACAACTCGACGAGCAGCAGATACCAGCCACCGCTGACCACCATCGCCACGACGGCCCCGACCATTCTGACCAGGCGCGTGCGCAACGGTACGGCCGCAGCGACGAGGTACGCGGCACCGAAGGCGGGAAGCACCAGGAGGGCCTGCAGCATCTTGGCCAGGAATCCGATGCCGACCGCGGCACCCGCTCCCATCAGCCACCAACGGCTGCTGTCGCGTTCGCACGCCCGCTGCACGCAGTACGCACCCACCACCAGCGCGAGTACGAGAAGCGAATCGGGGTTGTTGAAGCGGAACATCAGCGCCGCAACGGGGGTCAGCGCGAACACCGCACCGGCGAGCAGCGCCGCCGATGGGCCCGCGGCCCGGCGCACGGCGGCGTAGAGCAGCGCCACGGCCGCCACCCCCTCCAGCGCCTGCGGTGCCAGCACGCTCCACGAGTTGAGCCCGAACAGTCGCACCGAGACGTCCATCATCCACAGCGCGGCAGGCGTCTTGTCCACCGTGATCGCATTGGCGGCGTCACTGGAGCCGAATAGCATCGCCGTCCAGTTGTCCGCGCCGGCCTGCGCCGCCGCGGAGTAGAAGCCGTTGCCCCAGCCGCTGGCTGACAGGTTCCACAGGTAAAGCACCGCGGTGGTCACCAAGAGCGCCGCGAAGGCAATGCGCTCAGCGATCGAGGCGGGCTGACGTCGCACGTCAACGGGGTCGTCTTCGCCGTCGGCGGTATGCGCGGGGCGCGGCAGAACGGCGGTCACCTCATCGATTCTCGGTCAGTCGGCTAGGCGCGCGATTAGTTCGAACTGTGGGTCGACTGTGAAGTTTCGGTGTGAGTGGGAAGTCGAACGACGAACTCCGTACCGCCGGGCTGGCTTCGGACCTCGATCGTCCCGGCGTGGGCCTTCACCACGGCGTACACGATGGAAAGGCCGAGTCCGGTACTGCCGCTCGGGCTCGATGTCGCGGCCGGGGCGGCCCCGCGGCGCGACCGCGAGGAGTCACCACGGGCGAACCGCTGGAAGATCTCCGGCAACAGCTCGGCGGGGATGCCGGGTCCGTCGTCGGCCACGGTCAGCACCGCCGTGTGGCCCTCCTGCGTCAGCGAGGTCGTCACCGACGTCCCGGTCGGGGTGTGAATCCTGGCGTTCGCCAACAGGTTCACCAGGACCTGCTGCAGTCGCGCCTCGTCCCCGATGACGGTGACCGGTTCCTCTGGCAGGTCGAGTGCCCAGTCGTGGTCGAGCCCGGCGACGTGGGCGTCGCTGACAGCGTCGACGACCATCCTCGACACGTCAACCGCTTCACGTTCCAGTGGCCGCCCCGCGTCGAGGCGGGCCAGCAGCAGCATGTCCTCGACGAGGCGTGTCATGCGCTCGGTCTCAGACTCGACCCGGCTCATCGCATGGGCGACGTCGTCGGGCAGTTGGTGTCGTTTGCGTTGGGCCAGTTCGGTATAACCGCGAATGGCAGCCAATGGGGTGCGTAGCTCGTGGCTTGCATCCGCGACGAACTGGCGGACACGCGTCTCGCTGGCGTGGCGCGCCGACAGCGCGCTGGCGATGCGGTCGAGCATCCGGTTGAGGGCAGAACCGAGTTGGCCGACCTCGGTGTGCGCCCCTTCCGGATCCACCCGCACGATCCAGCTCGGCAGGTTCACCTCACCCTTGTCGAGTTCCAGACCGGCGACGTCACGTGCAGCCGCGGTGACCCTGGACAGTGGAGCCAACTGCCGACGGATGACGAGCAGGCCCGCGGTGGCCGCGGCAAGCAGCGCGATCACGGCGAGGATGCAGAACATGCCGACCACCCACAGCAGGGTGTCGTCCACGACTGCGGTCGGCAGCCCCGTCACGATGGTCTCTTCGCCGTGGCGCGCGTGCAGGGCGATGACCCGGTAGCGCCCAAGGCCGTCGAGTTCGATCGTCTGCGGCGTTCGCGTCGGTGGTACTCGCGCCAACGCGGCGGCTGCGGCGGAGGTGACCTGTGCCCGTCCACCGTCGGTGGTGATGACGCCCGCGTCGATGGCTCCTGAGGGTGAGACGACGGCGCCGACCGTCCGCGTGGCCTGTCCTGGTGCGTTGAGGAATCCCGGGCCCGGGCCGTATTCCGGGTCGAGGATGCGGTCCCGATACGGGAATCCGAGCGGCCCGGCCCCTGGCCTCGGATCGTCGTGTTGATCGTCCCGCGGCGGACCGGGCGGTCCCGGCCGAGGGCGCCCGCCCGGTGGCACCGGCATCATCATCGGCGGCGGGAGGTCGAAGATCGCCGCCGAGCGCTTACCCGCCTCGACGAGTTGGTTGTCGAGCTGACGCATCAGAAAGCGTTGCAGCGCAAACTCCGTCGCGATGCCGATGCTCGCGCACACCACCGCAAGCAGCACCACCTGGGTAACGAGGAGGCGCACCCGAAGCGACCACGTGCGAGGGGCAAGCACTCGACTGTGCGCCCCGGAGGACTGGTCGCGGGGGCGGGCTTTCATCGCGGTGGCTTGAGCACGTACCCGGCGCCCCGCAGCGTGTGGATCATCGGTTCACGGCCGCTGTCGATCTTCTTGCGCAGATACGACACGTACAACTCGACGATGTTGGAGCGGCCGCCGAAGTCGTAGCTCCACACCCTGTCGAGGATCTGCGCCTTGCTCAACACCCGCTTGGCGTTGCGCATCATGAAGCGCAGCAGCTCGAACTCAGTGGCGGTCAACGTGATCGGCTCCCCGGCGCGGGTCACTTCGTGACTGTCCTCGTCGAGCACCAGGTCACCAACGACGATCTGGGCGCCTCCCGTCTCGTCCGCCACCCCGGTGCGCCTGAGCAGCGCGCGTAGCCGCAGCACCACCTCCTCCAGGCTGAACGGCTTGGTCACGTAGTCGTCGCCGCCCGCCGTGAGACCGGCGATGCGGTCCTCGACGGAGTCCTTCGCGGTCAAGAGCAGCAGCGGGAGTCCTGGGATCTGCGCTCGCAGTTCGTGCAGCACGTCCAGGCCGCTCATGTCGGGCAGCATGACGTCGAGGACAACGACGTCGGGCGGGTTCTCGCGGGCCAGGGCGATCGCCGACTCGCCGTCACCGGCCGTGGCGATGTCCCAGCCTTCGTACCGCAAGGCCATCGACACCAGTTCGGCGAGCACGGGTTCGTCGTCGACCACCAGCACGTTGATCGGCTTGCCGTCCGACCTGCGCATGACGAGTCTCGCAGGGTCGGCATGTTCTCGGTCCGAGCCGTTCGCGGTGGTCATCGTCGTCATTATTTAGCCACGGCATGGGCGGCGCCTGTGTCGTTTCTATGCGGCAGCTGTGAAAGACGATTCACAGCGGGCGCACACGGACCTCGTGCACAGTGGACAGCATGAACACCTGGGGTACGCGCAAGACGGTCGGCGCGATCGCCGTGGCTGCGGCCGTCGCGGGAGTCGGCGGGGCAGCGATATCGGCTGCCACCGGTACCGGTTTGCACGCCATGTCGGGCGGGTTTGCGGGCCCCGGTGGTCCCGGTGGCCCACCCCCCGCGCCTCATCGCTCGAGCACCGAACCCGTCTCACTGCACGGCCAGTACGTCGTCGCCGACGGTCACGGCGGCTACTCCACCCTGATGTCCCAGACGGGACGGGTGACGGCCATCTCAGCCACCTCCGTGACGGCCCGTAGCGACGATGGCTTCGTGCAGACCTACCTGATCCACGAAGCCGAGCGCGGCAAACCACCCTTCGCCGTGAACGA
>JAOPWT010000603.1 GCA_025965555.1 Mycobacterium sp. | reverse complement strand
GCCGACCGGGACCATGTCCCTGCAATCGGTGCCCCTGAACATCAAGCCGTAGTCGCGAAGGCTCAGCCGACCTTCGGGATGATTTCCTCAGCCACCCATTGCATATGGTCGAGGTAGGCATCGAAGCCGTCCAACGCAGGCGGGTTGACCCAAGTATCCTTAACGCCGCGCTCGGCCAGCATGTTGCAGTTGTCGATGACCTGCTGCGCGCTCTGACCGAACTGCGCGTTCGGGTCGTCGATGATGGCGTGCTCCTGACCGATGGACAGGACGGCAAGGCTGTAGAACACCGAGAAGGGCCGGTCGTCGAAGCCCGGCTGCGAGCGAAGGTAGTCCAGCTTCGCGGGCAACTCCTCCGGCTTGGTCAGCCACGGTGCCCAGCCATCTCCGAAGCGCGCCGCCCGCCGCAGAACCGCATCGGCGTCGCCACCCATCCATATCGTCGGGTGCGGTGTCGAGATGGGCTTGGGCCCGAATGCGATGTCGTCGAACTTGACGAACTCACCGTCATAACTGGGCGAATCGCTGTGCCACAGTTCGAACATCGCCGCGAGGCATTCGTCGGTGATGCGGCCGCGCTTGTTGAATGGAACACCGATCGCGTCGAATTCGTCCTTGAGCCAGCCGACGCCAACGGTGACCTGCGCACGGCCGCCACTGAACCAGTCGAACGTCGCAATCTGCTTCGCCGCGACGATCGGATTGTGCAGCGGAAGGATCGTGACCATCGATCCAATGGTGATCGTCGACGTGGCACCGGCGACGAAGGCCTGAGCAGTGGTGGCGTCGAAGTAGTGATTGCCGGACATCTCGACGTGGGCACTCGGTGTGAAGAAGTGCTCGGGGAGGAACACCATCGAGTAACCAAGTTCTTCGGCGCGCTTCGCCACACCGGCGATGTCGCGACCGCTCAGGTCCCGCTCCCATGGCTGGGTGATTGCGGCGACGTCCATGCAGTTGGGTAGGTATACGGTGAATCTCATTGCCGGCCTTCCGGTTCGGTTCGAAAATCTGCACGAGGGCAGGCCGCCAGACGCGGCAGCCTTGACGTGTGCGAGAACGCTATGACAGTGGACTGCCACAGTCAACGTCTGAACGCTAGGTTTGGTCGATACGGATCAGAGGACAAACTGGGGACGGGCGTGTCAGAATCCACGTCGGAGTGGCAGTGAACTGTCACCGGTGGCTCAGGAGGAGCATGGCCGAAAAAGGTGTCCCCACCGGCTTGACGGATCCGATTCGAGGGACGAGCGAACCCCGCCGGACGTGGACGTTGACCAACGTCGGCGAGGCGACCCCCGACATCCTGTCACCGCTGTGCTGGTCGCTCTGGGGCGGAGGCGTCGAACTGGCCTCCCGTGCAGGAATCTACGACTTCGGCGTCCTACCCAGATCCGCGCTCGCCGTCCCCGACGATCCGAATCAGTGGGCGACGGCGTGTTTTTACGGCAGACAGGCCATGAACGTCGACCGCGCTCGCGAGCTGGCAGGACTCCTTCCCGGGACTACCGGCGACGACTTCGAACGCGACCTGTTGGGTTCGGTTCGCGCCGATGCCACCCCCACCAAGAGTGATCCCAGCCGGCTGCCATTCGTGGCCGTCAAGGCGCCGCTCGCGGCGATACGGCAGCGTTGGGCGCCACAGCGTACGCACGACGAGCAGATGAACTGGTGGCGTGCCAAGGTGTTGTCCGGCGACCCCGCCGATGCCACCGGCCTACTGGCCGAGTCCGTCGACCGCTTCACCGCCGTCATGAGGACACACATCCGCACCAGGATGATCCTGAATACGGCTCGCTCCCAGGTGGAGTCGATCTGCACCCGCATGGGGCGCGCCGATCTGGTGCCGCTAGTGCTTGCCGGGTACGGCGGCGTCATCGAGACGCGGCTCGCGGACGATGTGTGGTCGCTGGGGCAGGGCCAACTCACGGTCGGCGAGTTCCTCAAACGCCATGGCTTTCACGGGCCGAATGAAGGCAACGTCATTGGTCACTCGTGGCGGGAGGATCCGGAGGCGGTGGTCCGCATCGCCGCGGTCCATGCGGGCAGGCCTGAAGCCGAACGACCTCGGGCGCGAGCCGAGCGCGCGGTGGCCGCGCGGGTGCGGGCGGAGTCGGAGTTGCTGGGCGGGTTGCCCGCGTGGCGGCGGCGACCGTTCCGGCTACTGCTGCAGTTCACCGGCTTTCAGGTGCGGTCGGTGGAACTGACGAAGGCGGCATTCCTGACTGCGGTCGACGGAACGCGTTCCGCTGCCGGCGCCCTTGGCAGGCAATTGGTTGTCGCGGGCAAACTGGACGCCGCCGACGACACGTTCTACCTCACTACCGAGGAGCTTCTCGGACCCCTGCCCAGCAACGCGCGCGAACTCGTCGAGTTCCGCAGACAGCGGCGTGAGGAGTATCGCGCGATCGAGCTACCGGTCATCTTCACCGGGATGCCGCAACCAGTGACGGCAGCGGCCGCCGAGGGCCAATCCGATGGCGTGGTACGCGGCACGCCCGCCGGGCCTGGAGTGGTCGAGGGCACCGTGCGGGTGGTGCTCGACGCGGATTCCGACGACGTGCTCGAAGACGGCGAGGTGCTGGTGTGCAAATTCGTCGATCCCGGCTGGACGGCGCTGGTGTCGCTCGCGGGTGCGCTCGTCACCGACATCGGCAGCGCTGCCAGCCACGGCGCGATCGTGGCTCGGGAACTCGGCATCACCTGCGTCGTCGGTACCGGGAACGGCACCAAGTTGCTGCGCACCGGAGACGTGGTGCGGGTGGACGGTTCCACCGGCGAGATCGCCGTGCTGACCCGCTCGGCAGGATGAGGAGGACACCGTGAGCAACGTGATACCCCAATGGTCGTCCGGCCTGGATCCGGACAGCGAGCGCACCCTCGCGGCGTGTCCGGACGTGCCAGCGTGGACCGAGAACCTCCTGTTCACCCCCTATGACCCGATCGCCGACATCGGGATGTGGCTCCATCTGGGGACGGTCGCCGACAGGTGGGAGATGTGGGAGGACCGCGTGCTCATCGCGCTTCCCGAAGATCAGGGGGTACTCAGCATGTGGGCTTATCACCGCACTGTGCCCGACCGCCAGCCCGCAGGTGCGAATCTCGAATTCCGTTGCGAGCGGCCGTTTCAGACATGGCACATCACCTTCGAC
>JAOPWT010000595.1 GCA_025965555.1 Mycobacterium sp. | reverse complement strand
GAGTCATGTGCTGCGCGACGTCGCGTGGCTCGGACGTAACCGCACGTCACGGGTCATCAAGATGAAAATCGCAAGATGTCGTCGCGCGCGGACACCAGTTAGCTGAAAAAACAACAGTTCATCGTCGGACGATGGGACGACGCGTGAATGGCAGACGGTGACGTCCCATCGGGACGTCGCCGTCGCTCACTGCCTCGGTCTGCGGTGCCGGGTACTACGGGCAGGTGAAGTCCAGCTCGAACGGCTTCTTCGCGGGCTGCATCGGATTGGCCATGTCGATGCCGTAGGCGTTGCCCGCGATCTTGTAGCTCTTGCCGTCCTTGGTAGCTGTGGCGTCGCCCTGACCGCCACCCACCGCGAGGGTGACGCCATCGACGTTGCCGAGTGCGACGGAGGTGACCGTGGGCGAGTCACCGTCGGTGAGGACGGCGGCGATGCCCGTCGTGGCCTCGCCGATGGCGACGTTGACGTTGCCACCCATGGATGCGCAGACGACGGTGCCACCGACGTCCTTTGGCTTGCCGTCGATCGTGACCGTGGTGCCGCCGGCACTCGCCTCTGCGCTCGACGAGGCAGCACTCGAGCTGCTCGACGAGGACTCACTCGAACTCGACGACGACGACGATCCCGACGAAGACTTGTCCCCCGACGAACAGCCCGCCAGACCGGCGACGACGATCGCGGCGCCACCTACGGCAACCAGCAAACTCTGCTTCACCACTGTTCTCCTTTGTCCTTGCAATCCGTCAAGATCAAACGGATCGTCCAAGGCAGTATGGGGTGCCACCCACCAGCCGACATGCGTTTGCGGGAAAAACTTTCCGTGGATTTGCTGGCAATCGCGCGGCGTTCACCCGAGGGCATGATTGCGCCATCCGAGCAATCGCCCGGCGGTAAGTTCACGAACATGGAGTCGTTGCGCACCCCCGAAGACCGATTTGCGGGCCTTTCGGAATTCCCGTATCAGCCGCACTACTGCGACGTCGATGACGGCGAAGGCGGGCGGCTTCGGGTCGCGTGGGTGGAAGACGGCCCTGCCCATGCCGATCCGGTTCTGCTGCTTCACGGCGAACCCTCCTGGTCCTATCTGTATCGGAGGATGATGCCGATCCTGGCTGCCGCCGGTCACCGCGTGATCTGCCCCGATCTGGTCGGCTTCGGTCGCTCGGACAAGCCCACCGAAATCGGTGACCACAGCTATGCGCGACACGTCGAGTGGATGCGCGCCGTCGCCTTCGATGAACTCGACCTGCGGCGCGTCACCCTCGTCGCTCAGGACTGGGGCGGTCTGATCGGTCTGCGCCTCGCGGCCGAGCAGGCCGACCGCTTCGCGCGAATCGTGGTCGCCAACACGGGTCTGCCGACGGGTGACCTGCCGATGCCCGACATCTGGTGGCAGTTCCGCAGGGCGATCCAGGGAATGCCCGTGATCGAGATCGGACGGTTCGTCCAGTCGGGCTGCCAACGGCCGATGAGCGACGCGGTCCGCGCCGCATACGACGCACCGTTTCCGGACGACTCCTACTGCGCGGGGCCGCGCGCGATGCCGGGGCTGGTGCCGACTTCACCCGACGATCCCGCCAGTTCCGCCAACCGGTCGGCGTGGAAGACGTTGTCCGACAGTCCGACTCCCATGCTGGTGGCCTTCAGCGACGGCGATCCGATCACCGGTGCGATGGGCCCGATCTTCATCAAGCAGATGCGGGGTGCCCAAGGCATCGCGCACCCGGTGATCCACGACGCGGGACACTTCCTTCAGGAGGATGCCGGCGAAGAACTCGCCGAAGCGATCGTGCGGTTCCTGTCCTAGTCGTCGGTGGTGTGGCGACGGTCACTTCGATGACCGCCACCATGGCACGGTCAGCAGCGCGTGCACGGTATGAGAATCTAGCGCGGTGAGCACCCCGTCCCAGGAATTCTTCGAAGTCGAGGCTGAACTGTCGGGAACGTCAGGACGGGCCGGAGTCATCCACACCCCGCACGGCGACATAAACACGCCCGCATTCATCGCGGTCGGCACGGCGGCGACCGTCAAGGCCGTGCTCCCCGAGTCCATGAAGGACCTTGGGGCACAGGCAGTTCTCGCCAACGCCTACCACCTGTACCTGCAGCCCGGACCCGACGTCGTCGACGAAGCGGGCGGACTCGGCGCCTTCATGAACTGGCCCGGCCCCACGTTCACCGACAGCGGTGGCTTTCAGGTGCTCTCGCTCGGCGTGGGATTCAAGAAGGTGTTGTCGATGGACGCCGGCCGCGTGCAGGCCGATGACGTGATCGCCAAGGGCAAGGAACGGTTGGCCCATGTCGACGACGACGGCGTGACGTTCCGGTCGCACGTGGACGGATCGACGCACCGCTTCACTCCCGAGGTGTCCATCGGCATCCAGCATCAACTCGGGGCGGACGTCATCTTCGCCTTCGACGAGCTGACCACCCTGATGAACACCCGTGCTTACCAGGAAGGTTCGGTGCAGCGCACCCACGACTGGGCGGTGCGCTGTCTCGCCGAGCACCGCAGGCTCAGCGTGGTGCGGGCCGACAAGGCGTCGCAGGCGCTGTTCGGCGTCGTGCAGGGCGCCCAGTACGAAGACCTCCGGCGGCAGGCGGCCAAGGGGCTGACGGAGATCGTGGACGACGAGGGGCGGGGCTTCGACGGGTACGGCATCGGCGGGGCGCTGGAGAAGCAGAACCTCGCGACCATCGTCGGCTGGGTCACCGATGAGTTGCCCGACGACAAGCCCCGCCACCTGCTCGGGATCAGCGAGCCCGACGATCTGTTCGCCGCCGTGGCAGCCGGGGCGGACACGTTCGACTGCGTGTCACCGTCGCGCGTCGCGCGCAACGCCGCGGTGTATTCGGCGAAGGGCCGCTACAACATCACCGGCGCGCGCTACAAACACGACTTCACGCCCATCGACGTCGAGTGCGACTGCTACACCTGCGCCAACTACACGCGGGCCTACATCCATCACCTGTTCAAGGCGAAGGAGATGCTGTCCTCGACGCTGTGCACCATCCACAACGAGCGTTTCGTGATTCGCCTGGTGGATCAGATTCGGGCCGCCATCACCGCGGGTGACTTCGACGAGCTCCGTGAACACGTGCTGGGCCGCTACTACTCGTCCTAGCGTCCGTTCTTGCACGCGTGCACAATAAGAGGATGACGACGGCAGCGCAATCACAAGGGTTGTTGGTGCAACTGCTCGATCCGTCGAACCGCGCCGACCCCTACCCGGCCTACCGGCAGATCCTCGAGGCCGGTCCGCTGCTGATACCCGAGGGCAACCTCGTCGTGTTCTCCTCGTTCCAGGACTGCGGCGACGTGCTGCGACACCCGTCGTCGGCGAGCGACCGCCTGAAGTCCAGCGTGGCTCAACGTGAGATCGCGAAGGGCGCCGAGCCGCGTCCGTTCGGTCAGCCGGGGTTTCTCTTCCTCGATCCGCCCGATCACACCCGGTTGCGCAAGCTCGCCCAGCAGGCCTTCGCCCCGAAGCGGGTCAGGGCGCTCGAGGCCGACATCGCGGCCATGGTTGATTCGCTTCTCGATGGGGTGTCCGCCGCCGGCCGGTTCGATGCCATCGCCGACTTGGCCTATCCGCTACCGGTCGCGGTGATCTGCCGGATGCTGGGGGTGCCGATCGAGGACGAGCCGGAGTTCAGCCGCGCGTCGGCGTTGTTGGCCCAGGGCCTCGACCCGTTCGTCACGTTCACCGGTGAAGTGCCCGACAGCTTCCACGAACGCATGCAGGCCGGACTCTGGCTGCGCGGATACATCGCCGGCCTGATCGAGGAGCGGCGGTCCGTCCCCCGTGAGGACCTGATCTCGGCGCTGATCGCGGCTGAGGAGGACGGCGACCAGTTGACGACCGAGGAGATCGTCGCGACCTGCAACCTGTTGTTGATCGCCGGTCACGAGACGACGGTGAACCTCATCGCCAACGCGATCCTGGTGATGCTGCGCGAGCCGCGGCACTGGTCAGAACTCGCCGGTGACTCCGACCGCGCGCCGATGATCATCGAAGAGACGCTGCGGTACGACCCGCCGGTGCAGCTGGCAGGGCGGACGGCCGCCGAGGACATGACGATCGGCGAGGTCGTGGTGCCCAAGGGTGACACCATGATGTTGCTGCTGGCCGCCGCTCACCGCGATCCTGCTGCATTCGACCGACCCGATGTCTTCGACCCGGGTCGGGAGAGCATGCGGCACTTGGCATTCGGGCATGGCGTGCACTTCTGCCTTGGCGCCCCGCTGGCTCGGCTGGAGGCGCGGGTCGCGCTGTCCGCGGTGACCGCGCGCTTTACGCACGCGAAGCTGACCGGGGAGCCGGTCTACAAACCGAATGTCACACTGCGGGGGATGGCCTCGCTGCCCGTCGCCCTCCGGTGAGCGGGCCCAAGTCGCAACGAGGGCTGGCTCGATGACAGTGCCCCAGCTTTGTCCCGAACGTGGATTACCCCCACGCTCTTATCGAAACAGCGTGGGGGTAATCCACGTTCGGCGGGGTGGGGCAGCGGGGGTTACAGCGGGTTGAGGATGCGCTCGAGGAACTGACGCGTCCGCTCCTCCTTCGGGTTACCGATCACCTCGGCGGGTGTGCCCTTCTCCAGGATGACGCCTTGGTCGGTGAACAGCACCTGGTTGGAAACCTGTCGGGCGAACTGGATTTCGTGCGTGACGACCACAAGAGTCCAGCCCTCGACGGCCAGGTCCTTGATCACCGAGAGCACTTCACCGACGAGCTCGGGGTCCAGCGCGGAGGTCGGCTCGTCGAACAGCACCACCTTGGGCTTGAGCGCCAGCGCCCTGGCGATGCCGACGCGCTGCTGCTGGCCAC
>JAOPWT010000579.1 GCA_025965555.1 Mycobacterium sp. | reverse complement strand
TTCGAAGTGGCGACGGCGACGTTCTCGTCGGCCATCTACGACGAGGAACCCGGACGCAAGGACGTCCTCGACGAGGAGCTGTCGACCTACCTGACGGTGTTGCGGGACACCGCAGACAAGGTCCGCGCGGCCATCGACACCGCGCCGGGTGATCCGAAGGCCGCCGCCGCACGCAACGAGGCGGTGACGGCACTGAACGACGTCAGCGACACCGCGTCGCGCATCCTGTCGTCGTACGGTCCGGCGATCCCCGACCGCACCGACGTGGTGTGGCTAGACCACGAGGAGGTCAGGGGAAACCGCAGAGCAGTGCTCAGGGTGGCGCCGCTGTCGGTGGCAAACCTGTTGCGCAACAGGCTGTTTGACCAGGGAACCGTGATACTGACCTCCGCGACCCTGACGATCGGCGGCAACTTCGACGCGATGGCACGATCCTGGGGCCTCACCGCCATGGGCGAGGAAGCGGCGGGCTGGAAGGGCATCGACGTCGGATCGCCCTTTTCGCATGCCAAGTCGGGCATCCTCTACGTCGCCGCCCACCTGCCGCCGCCAGGACGCGACGGCACCGGGTCGGCCGAACAACTCGACGAGATCGAAGGCCTCATCAACGCCGCGGGCGGCCGGACGCTGGGCCTGTTCTCGTCGATGCGCGCCGCGAAGGCGACGGCCGAGGCGATGCGCGGTCGCCTCGACACACCGGTGCTCTGTCAGGGCGAGGACACCACGATGGCACTGGTCCGCCGCTTCGCCGAGGACGACGAGACGACTCTGTTCGGCACGCTGTCGCTGTGGCAGGGCGTCGACGTGCCAGGCCCGTCGCTGTCCCTGGTGCTGATCGACCGAATCCCGTTCCCCCGCCCCGACGATCCGCTCATCACGGCCCGCCAGCGTGCGGTGGCCGCCCACGGTGGCAACGGGTTCATGGCCGTCGCGGCCAGCCACGCCGCGCTGCTCCTGGCCCAGGGCGCCGGACGACTGCTCCGCCACGTCGACGACCGCGGCGTCGTCGCCGTCCTCGACTCCCGGATGGCGACCGCCCGCTACGCCGGCTTCCTGCGGGCCTCGCTCCCGCCGTTCTGGGCGACGACCGACTCCGGCCAGGTGCGACGGGCGTTGGAGCGGCTGCGGGCGGACTGAGTCTCGGGTAACGGCGGCGGCGCCGAAGTTGGGATTGGGGTGCTCCGCATTCACTATCCTGCCCTGCAACTTCACTGCGCGCCGTCCCGGCCGCCGGGCGGAATGAAAGTGCGGCGTCGATGAAGCCATGGCATCTCGTCAGCATGATCGTCACCACGCTCGTCCTCACGTCGTGCGCGACGACGCTGCGCGGCACACCGGTCTCGGTGTTCGCGGACCCCTTCAGCGTGGCGGGCATGCCCGCCGTCAACGGCCCGACCGGCCTGCGCGATGACGCCGAACCCCCGTCCCGCGACGTCGAGAACACCGACGGCGGTCAGATCGACGAGCTCGCGGGCAGTGCGGTCAGCGACATCGAGGAGTTCTGGGCCGCGCACTACGGCGAGACGTTCGACGGCGACTTCACCCCGGTGAAGGACCTCGTCTCCTGGGATTCCAACGACTACGACCGCTCCCGGTTCTGCGACGAAGAGACGGTGGGCCTGGTCAACGCGGGCTACTGCTTCGACGAGCACACCATCGGCTGGGATCGGGGTGAGCTGCTGCCGCAACTACGCGACGCCAACGGCGACATGGCGGTGACCATGGTGCTGGCCCACGAATACGGCCACTCCGTTCAGCATCAGGCGGACCTGGTCACCAAGCAGACGCCAACCATCGTGGGCGAGCAGCAGGCCGACTGTCTGGCGGGCGTCTACATGCGCTGGGTCGCCGAGGGCAACTCCCCGAGGTTCACCCTGAGCACCAGCGACGGGCTCAACAATCTGCTCGCGGCCATGATCGCGTTCCGCGACCCGCTGCTCAACGAAAGCGACAGCGAGGCAGGCGAGGACGAGCACGGTTCGGCGTTCGAGCGGGTCTCGGCCTTTCAGTTCGGCTTCACCGACGGCGCGGCGTCGTGTGCCTCGATCGACCTCAAGGAGATCAAGCAGCGCCGCGGTGACCTTCCGGTACTGCTGCCGGACGACCAGACCGGCGAGCTGCCGGTCACCCGACAGTCCGTGCAGTCGATCGTCGACGCGATGAACATCGCCTTCACGCCCACCAACCCGCCGCAGCTCAGCTTCGACCAAGCGAACTGCCCCGATGCCAGGTCGGGCGGGCCTGCGTCGTACTGCCCGGCGTCCAACACCATCACGGTCGACCTGCCTGCGCTCGAGGAACTCGGCGCCCAGTCCGGCGATGACGGCGGAGTCGTGCTGGGCGACAACACCGCGTATTCGGTGGTGGTGTCCCGTTTCATGCAGGCGATCCAGCACGAACACGGCGGCGTCGCTCTCGACAACGCCGAGGCCGCCTTGCGCACCGCGTGCCTGACCGGTGTCGCGACGGTCAAGATGACCGACAGCATCTCGACCCCCAGCGGTGACACCATCCAGCTCACCGCGGGCGACGCCTTCCGGGTTGGCGTGCTCGGCGATCAGCCTCGCTGCTTCAAGCGCTTCGACTAGCCGCGATTTGTGTGCACGAACCCGCGCTGAGCGCGGTTTAGGGTGCACAAATCGCTAGACGACCGGATGACCCACGCATCCGTCGATCTTGACGTGGAAGTTGGAGACCATCCCTCGAACTCCGTCTTCGTCACCGGGACGATGTTGATGATGCCCGGCTTGAGGCCGATCGCGATGCCACCGGTGACGGGCGTCGTCACCACCGGGATCAGCCCCTCGGGAAGGGGCGAGGCGACGTCGACGCCGCCCAGCCCGACCGACGGGGAGACGCCGCCGAACCCTCCAGACTTGGCGGTTTTCGGAACATAACCCGCAGCCACATCCCCGCCACAGCGACACCCTCCTCGCCCGAGGTCGCGAAACGGCCTCGATTAGACGGTCGGCAGGCGCATCACGAAGCCCGCTTCGAGGGCCACCCACAATGCGCCGTCGGGCCCGATCGCCAACCCGTGCGGCTCGCTGCCCGCGGGCAGGTCGATGGTGGCGACCTCGCCGTCGGCACTCAACCTGGCGATCTGGTCGGCGCCCCACAGGCTGACCCACACCCCGCCCGACGGATCGGCGATCACGGCGTGCGGCTTGCCAGGCAGGTCGAGCTCCTGCAGCGCTTCCTCCATCGGAATGCGCCCGACCTTGTCGGCGAGGATGGCGGTGAACCACACGGCGTCATCGTGGGTGCCCGCGATGCCGACCGGACCCGCGCCGGGCGTCGGCACCTTGCGCAGCGTGACCACACCGCGATCCAGCCGACCTATCGCATTGGCCTGGTTCAACGTGAACCACAGCGCGTTGTCAGGGCCCGTCGTGATCATCGACGGCATGCCGCCGGGGACCGCCTCCTCGCTGACCTGTCCATCGACGCTGATCCGACCGACCACTCCGGTGCCCGTCGCCGTGAACCACAGCGCACCGTCAGTCCCCACCGTGATGCCGAATGGCGCGCTGCCGCTTCGCAATTCGAACGCCGTCAACTCACCCGATGTCGAGATCCTGCCGATCCGGTCGTCGCCTGCGCGGGTGAACCACAGCGCACCGTCGGGCCCGGCGGTGATGATCGACGGCTTGCTGTCCTCGGCGACCGGATAGACCTCGAGTCCCCCATCCTGGCTGACGCGTGCGATCGCACCTCGGTGCACCAGCGTCACCCACATCGCACCGTCGGACCCCGCCGCGAGCGCATACGGGCCGCCGTCGACGGCGATTTCGAAGATGCGGCTCACGCGAGCGCGACGAGACCAAGCTCGTTGTCCGCGGCGAGCAACCGATGGTGGGGCAGCACGCGAACGGTGTATCCGACCCGACCGGCGACGGGCAGCGGCGTCGTGGTCGAGAAGACCTCGTTGCCGTCCGAGGAGCCGGTATGGGCCATCTGCACCGTGACGGGGTCCAACAGCACGTCGCCCGCGTCAACCCTGCCCACCACCGCTTCCACCACCACCTCGTCGGCCCGTAGCTCGTCGAGATGCACCGTCGCCGTCAGCGTGAGCTCCGAGCCGAGCAGCGGAGTGTCGGGCAGCCCGTAACTGTCGACGTCGGTGATTCGGACCTTCGGCCAGGAGTTGCGCGCCCGCTCGCAATAGGCCGCCAGTTCGCGGGCCGCTCCGAAGGGCACGCCGTCGACCTCCTCGACGGTGCGGTGCAGCGACTGCGCCGCAGGCGCGTAGTACTTCTCGGTGTAGTCGCGCACCATGCGCGAGGCCAGCACCTTGGGCCCGAGCACCTGCAGGGTGTGGCGCACCATCTCCACCCAGCGACGCGGGACCCCGTGCTCGTCGCGCTCGTAGAACTTCGTCGTCACCGACTTCTCGAGCAGGTCGTAGAGCGCAGAGGCCTCCAGGTCGTCGCGACGGGTCTCGTCGGCCAATCCGTCGGCGGTGGGGATCTCCCAACCGTTCTCACCGTCGTAGCACTCGTCCCACCAGCCGTCGCGGATCGACAGGTTGAGACCGCCGTTCAGTGCGCTCTTCATCCCCGAGGTGCCGCAGGCCTCCAACGGCCTGAGCGGATTGTTCAGCCACACGTCGCAGCCCCAGTAGAGGAACCTGGCCATCGACATGTCGTAGTCGGGCAGGAACGCGATGCGGTGCCGCACCTCGGGCCGGTCGGCGAACCGGACGATCTCCTGGATCAGCGCCTTGCCGCCGTCATCGGCGGGATGCGACTTGCCGGCCACGATCATCTGCACCGGTCGCTCGTCATCGAGCAGCAGCTTCTCCAACCGGTCGGGATCCCGCAACATCAAGGTCAGCCGCTTGTAGGTCGGCACCCGCCTGGCGAATCCCACGGTGAGCACGGTGGGATCGAAAGCGTTGGCTATCCAACCCAATTCGGCATCCGACGCCCCACGCTCGAGCCATGATCGCCGCAGCCGGCGGCGAACGTCGTCGATCAGCGACTCCCGAAGCTGAGACCGGATCCACCACAGATGCCCAGGGTCGACCTGCTGCAGGCGCTCCCATGCCGCAGGCTCGCTGAGCGAGCGCAGCCCGTCCTCGCCGACGAGTTCGCGGCCGAGATCGAGCCACTGCGGCGCCGCCCACGTCGGCGCGTGTACGCCGTTGGTGACCGACCCGATCGGCACCTCGTCCTGATCGAATCCCTGCCACAGGTCGTTGAACATGCCCCGGCTCACCTCGCCGTGCAACAGGGACACCCCGTTGGCGCGCTGAGCCAGCCGCAGACCCATGTGCGCCATGTTGAACTTCGATGGGTCCTCCTCGGCGCCGAAGCCGATGATCCGGTCCAGTGCAACGCCGGGAATCAAGTCCGACGACCGACCCGACGGGCTGCCCGCCGGATTTTCCCCCGTCGCTTCGCCCGCCCCAGATCCGCCGAAGTACCGCTTCACCATTTCGACGGGGAACCGGTCGATGCCCGCGGGAACCGGCGTATGAGTGGTGAACACGGTGCTCGAGCGCACGACGGCCAGCGCCGTGTCGAAGTCGAGTCCGCCGTCGGTGACCAGTTCCCGGATCCGCTCGACGCCGAGGAACCCGGCGTGGCCCTCGTTCATGTGGAAGACCTGCGGCTCCGGCAGTCCCTCGACGGCCGTGAACGCCCGGATCGCCCGCACGCCGCCGATGCCGGCGAGCAGCTCCTGCTTGATGCGGTGTTCCTGGTCACCGCCATACAGCCGGTCGGTCACCGAGCGAAGCTCGTGTTCGGTTTCGGGAATATCGGAGTCCAACAGCAGCAAGGGAATTCGGCCGACCTGCGCCACCCACACCCTGGCCTTGAGCTCACCGGAGTCCGGCATCGCCAGGCCCACCAGCACGGGCTCGCCCGTAGCGTCGGTCAGCAGCCGCAACGGAAGGCCCTGCGGATCGAGTGACGGGTAGTCCTCGCGTTGCCAACCATCGGCGGTCAGCGACTGGCGGAAGTAGCCCGACCGGTAGTACAGGCCAACGGCGATCAGTGGAAGCCCCAGGTCGGATGCCGACTTCAGATGGTCACCAGCCAGGATGCCGAGCCCGCCCGAATAATTCGGCAACACCTCCGCAACACCGAACTCCATGGAGAAGTACGCGATGCCCGTCGGCCAGGAGGATCCGGCGGCGCCTTCCCTCTGCATCTCCTGGTACCACATCGGCCGGGTCAGATAGGCGTCCAGCTCGGCAGCCAGGTGGTCGAGTCGATGCAGGAAGGACTCGTCGCCAGCAAGTTCGTCGAGTCGCTTGGGGCTGACCCCGCCGAGCAGTGCCACCGGGTCTTGGCCGAACTGTTCCCACAGCTCGGAATCGATTGTGGCGAACAGATCTTGCGTCGGCGTGTCCCAGGACCACCGCAGGTTTATCGACAGCCGCTCCAGGGCGGCGAGACGCTCGGGTAGATGGGCGCGAACGGTAAACCTACGGAGTGCCTTCACGCGAATTCACCCTACCGACTCGGCGAGGCTCCGCGGCGATGAGCGCCTGCGCAAAGTGCAGACAACGGACGCACCGGGATGGCTACATCCGGCCCATGGGGTTGAGCCGGACACTACGGTGGGTATAGGGCGCGACAAGGTAATCAAGCAGACGCAATCCCCGAGAGCCCGTGGTCCCCTCCGCGGGCGTAAGGAGCAGTGGTGGCCGGTCGAATCGAGATCGACGACGTCGCGCCAGTCGTGTCCAATGGTCGATATCCGGCGAAGGCCGTGGTCGGCGAGGTGGTTCCGGTCAAGGCGGCGGTGTGGCGCGAAGGCCACGACGCGGTGTCGGCGACGCTGGTGGTGCGGTACCACGGAACGAGCTACCCGCAGCTGGCCCCGGCGCCTGCCGGATTGGCGACGTCCCACGTCGAGGCCGTCCCGATCGAGGACGTCGTGGGCGGTTCGCAGCGGGTCAAGCCGCAGCGACTGCCGATGGAGCCGGGCGGAGAACCCGACTTCTTCCACGGCCAGTTCGTCCCCGACGCCGTCGGCCTGTGGACGTATCGGGTGGACGGCTGGGGCGATCCGATCGCCACGTGGCGCAAGAACGTCACGGCCAAGCTGAACGCCGGGCAGGGTGAGTCCGAACTGAACAACGATCTCCTCATCGGGGCGCAGCTGCTCGAACGCGCCTCGAACGGTGTGCCGCGCCAGGACCGCTACCCGCTGGTCGAAGCCGCTGAGAACCTGCGCAAGCCCGGCGACCCGTTCACGCGGGCAGGCGCCGCACTCGCGCCCGAGGTGGCAGCGCTGCTGCACGACTATCCGTTGCGCGAACTGATCACGCGTGGCGAGCAGTATGGCGTGTGGGTCGACCGCCCACTGGCCCGGTTCAGCGCGTGGTACGAGATGTTTCCGCGGTCGACGGGCGGCTGGGACGGCGAAGGGAAGCCGGTGCACGGCACCTTCTCGACCGCCAGCAAGGCGTTGCCGCGCATCGCGAAGATGGGCTTCGACATCGTCTACCTGCCTCCGATCCACCCGATCGGCAATGTGCACCGCAAGGGCCGCAACAACAGCGTCACCGCAGCGCCGCAGGACGTCGGCTCACCATGGGCGATCGGCAGCGACGAGGGCGGGCACGACGCGGTACATCCCAAGCTAGGCACGATCGACGACTTCGACGACTTCGTCGACGAAGCCCGCGGTCAGGGCCTCGAGGTGGCACTGGACCTCGCGCTGCAGTGCGCACCCGACCATCCGTGGGCCAAGGACCACCCCGAGTGGTTCACCGTCCTTCCCGATGGCACCATCGCCTACGCCGAGAACCCGCCGAAGAAGTACCAGGACATCTATCCGGTGAACTTCGACAACGATCCGGCGGGCATCTACGCCGAGGTGTTGCGCGTCGTCCGGTTCTGGATGTCGCACGGCGTCAAGGTGTTTCGGGTCGACAACCCTCACACCAAACCGCCCAACTTCTGGGCGTGGCTCATCGGCGAGGCGAAGAACGAAGACCCCGACGTGCTCTTCCTCGCCGAGGCCTTCACCCGTCCGGCGCGGCTGTTCGGGTTGGCCAAACTTGGCTTCACGCAGTCGTATACCTATTTCACCTGGCGCACGGCGAAATGGGAGTTGATCGAATTCGGCGAGCAGATCGCCGAGCACGCCGACTACTCGCGCCAGAGCCTGTGGGTCAACACACCGGACATCCTGCACGAGAGCCTGCAGCACGGCGGTCCAGGGATGTTCGCGATCCGCGCGGTGATGGCTGCGACGATGAGCTCCACCTGGGGCGTCTACTCCGGGTACGAGCTGTTCGAGGGCCAGGCCGTCCGAGAGGGCACCGAGGAGTACCTGGACTCGGAGAAGTACGAGTTGCGGCCGCGTGACTTCGAGGCCGCGCTCGCATCGGGTTACTCTCTCGAGCCATTCCTGATTCGGCTCAACGAGATTCGCAAGGTGCATCCTGCGTTGAGCCAGTTGCGCACCATCAAGTTCCACGCCATCGACAACGACGCGCTGCTGGCCTACAGCAAGTTCGACCCGATCAGCGGCGATTGCGTGCTCGTGGTGGTGACGCTCAACGCGTTCGGTCCGGAGGAGGCCACCCTCTGGCTCGACATGGGCGCACTGGGAATGGCCGACTACGACCGCTTCTGGGTGCGCGACGAGATCACCGGCGACGAATACCAGTGGGGTCAGGCCAATTACGTCCGCATCGACCCCGCCCGGTCCGTCGCCCACGTCCTGAACATGCCACAAATACCGACCGACAAGCGGCTTGAGCTGCTGCGGAGGGAATGAGTCACATGACCCGAACCAATGACGTCACCAGCCAGAATCTGCGGCCCGACCCCGCCGAGCTGTCCCGCTTGCTCGCGGGCACGCACCACGACCCGCACTCGATCCTTGGCGCGCACGAATACGGGGACGAGACGGTCATCCGCGTACTGCGACCCAACGCCCGCGAGGTCGTGGCGCTCGTCGGCAACGACCGCTACCCGTTCAGTCACGTCGAGGACGCGCTGTTCGCGGTCGCCATTCCGTTCTCGGGGCTCATCGACTACCGCCTTGAGGTCAGCTATCCAGGGGGCGATGACGGGCCGCACGTCCACACGGTGGCCGACCCGTACCGATTCCTGCCCACCCTGGGCGAGGTCGACCTGCACCTGTTCGCCGAGGGGCGCCACGAACGGTTGTGGGAGGTGCTTGGCGCACATCCGCGCACTTATCACACCCCCGACGGTCCGGTCGACGGTGTTTCCTTCGCGGTGTGGGCGCCCAATGCCAAGGGCGTCAACCTGATCGGTGACTTCAACCATTGGAGCGGCAACGACGCACCGCTTCGCACCCTGGGGTCCACCGGCGTGTGGGAGGTGTTCTGGCCCGGTTTTCCGGTCGACGGTCTCTACAAGTTCCGCGTGCACGGCGCCGACGGAGTGACCACCGAACGCGCCGATCCGATGGCCTTCGCCGCTGAGGTGCCGCCCCAGCGCGCCTCCCGCGTCACCAGAAGCGACTACACGTGGGACGACACCGACTGGATGGAGCAGCGGGCGCTGCGCAACCCGGTCTTCGAGCCGATGAGCACCTACGAGGTGCACCTGATGTCGTGGCGTCCCGGTTTGAGCTATCGCGAATTGGCAACGGAGCTCACTGATTACGTCGTCGAGCAGGGCTTCACGCACGTCGAACTGCTCCCCGTCGCCGAGCATCCCTTCGGCGGGTCCTGGGGCTACCAGGTGACGTCATACTACGCACCGACCTCGAGGCTCGGAACTCCGGATGACTTCCGCTATCTCGTCGACCGGCTGCATCAAGCGGGCATTGGCGTCATCGTCGACTGGGTTCCTGCGCACTTCCCCAAGGATGCGTGGGCGCTGGGCCGATTCGACGGCACCGCACTCTACGAGCACTCGGATCCACGACGCGGTGAGCAACTCGATTGGGGCACATACGTATTCGACTTCGGCCGGCCCGAGGTGCGCAACTTCCTGGTGGCCAACGCACTTTACTGGCTGCAGGAGTTCCACATCGACGGGCTCCGAGTCGACGCCGTCGCATCGATGCTCTACCTGGACTATTCCCGACCCGCGGACGGCTGGTCGCCCAACATCTACGGTGGCCGCGAGAATCTCGAAGCGGTGCAGTTTCTGCAGGAGATGAACGCCACCGTCCACAAGGTGACCCCGGGAATCGTCACCATCGCCGAGGAGTCGACCTCGTGGCCCGGCGTCACCCGCCCGACAAACCTTGGCGGGCTTGGCTTCTCGATGAAGTGGAACATGGGCTGGATGAACGACACCCTGGCATTCATGCAGCGCGATCCGATTCACCGCAGTTACCACCACCACGAACTGACGTTCTCCCTGCTGTACGCGTTCAGCGAGAACTTCGTGTTGCCGATCAGCCACGACGAGGTGGTGCACGGCAAGGGCACGCTGTGGAGCCGAATGCCCGGCAATGACCACATGAAGGCCGCCGGACTGCGCGGGCTGCTTGCCTACCAGTGGGCCCACCCCGGCAAGCAGTTGCTGTTCATGGGCCAGGAGTTC
>JAOPWT010000578.1 GCA_025965555.1 Mycobacterium sp. | reverse complement strand
GACGTTCGCAAGAGTGAGCCCGACGGGACCTGCACCGACGATCAGTACGTCCACGTGTTCCTTGCCCGCGGGAAACATCAGTCCCGTCCGAGCAGGAAGTCGATCTGCAAAGCGTTGAACGTCTTCGCGTCCTCGTACTGCGGCCAGTGCCCACAGTCGGGCATGACCTCGAAACGAGCGCCGGGGATCATCGATGCGATCCGGCTGCCCTCGCTCACGTCGGCGGTCGGGTCGTCACTGGTCCACAGCACCAGGGTCGGTGCCTTGATCGCGCCGTACTCATTGGGCCCGAGCAGGTTTCGTGCTCTGATCTCGGGATCCTGCAGCGCCATGATGTCGCTCATCGCTCCCACGAAGCCAGGTTGACGGTAGATGCGCTGGCGGCTCGCGACGATGTCGTCGTAGTCCTTGGACTTGTCGGCCATCAGCCACTTGATCCTCGCCTGGACCGTCTCCCATGACGGGTTCTCGGCCGCCGCCATGGACAGCACGATGATGCGCTTCATCACCTCTTGATCGGCCTGCGACCCCCCGGCGGTGTTGAGGACCAGGCGATCGATGCGATCGGGATGGTCGGACGCCGCGCGGGCAGCGACCCAGCCACCGAGCGACTCACCCGACAGGTGGACGCGTTCGACGTCGATGGCGTCGAGGAACGCCAGCAGGTGATCGACGTAGTGCGGGATCTCGAGGGGATGACCTGGCTTGTCGGTGTAGCCGTGACCGAGCATGTCGATCGACCAGGTCGAGAAGTGCTCGGCATGAGCCTCGAGATTGCGGACGTACGCCTCGGCATGGCCGCCGGATCCGTGCAGCAGCACCAATGTCCGCTTGCTCGGGTCGCCGGCATGCAGATAGCGCGTGCGCACGCCGCCGACGTCGAGATAGCCCTGTGAGAACGGGACGCCCTGAAGATCACTCCAGACGCTCTCGTACTCGCTCATTCGGCCCCTATCGTCATCCGCGATGTAAACCGCATTCTCTTTAACTGCGAGCCCTATGTGCTAATATCGCACACTAATGTGCACTATCCATAGAGCATCACTCTCGCGATGACGTCTGTCAAGGACGACGGCAGCCCCGTCGCACAAGCCACCGAGCGACTCGCGGCCGGGTCGCAGACCCTGGCCAGGGGCCTAACCGCCTTACAGGCCGTGGCGAGTTCGCCGTCGGGGATGACCGCGCAGCAGGTCGCCGACCACGTCGGCGTGCACCGCACGATCGCCTACCGCCTGCTGTCCACGCTGACGCAGAGCCGGTACCTGGTGAAGGGTGACGACGGGCGCTACCGACCCGCGGCGATGCTGGCCGTTCTCGGTGCGTCGTTCGACAACAACCTCCGGCAACTGAGCGTGCCGACCCTGCGCACCCTCGCCGACGATCTCGGGGCGACGGTGTCGTTGCTCGTCGCAGAGGGAGATCAACAGGTGGCGATCGCCGTGATCGTCCCGACGCTGGTCTTCTACCAGCTGTCGTTCCACGAGGGCAGTCGGTATCCACTGGAGCGTGGCGCCGCCGGCCTCGCACTGCTGGCCAGCATGCCGCCGCGGCCAGACGAGCGCGATCTGGTGCCGCTCACCCGTGAGCAGGGCTGGGTGATCACCCATGGCGAGATCGAGCCGGACACCTACGGGCTCGCCGTGCCGGTGAAGCGCCGACCGCCATCGCCGCCCACGTGCATCAATCTCATCTCGCACCGCGAGGACGCACTCATCGCTGGGCGCGATGCGGTGATCAGAGCCGCAAGGCAGCTGTCGCAGATTCTCGGCTGAGAAGCAGAAGGGGTGTTGTCAGTGAGTACCGATTGGGACCTCGAGGTCGACGTCGTGGTGCTGGGGACCGGCGGCGCAGGGCTGACGGCAGCGCTCACCGCAGCGGTGGGTGGCGCGTCGGTGGCGCTCTACGAGAAGGCCGAGACCGTCGGCGGCACGACCGCGGTGTCGGGTGGCATCGTGTGGATCCCCGCGCACCACCGCTGCGCCGACGGGGAACTGACCGTCGAGGACGCCATGCGCTATCTCGAGGCCCAATCGTTGGGCGCCATGGACACCGAACTGGTCGAGACGTTCGTCCGGACCGGCCCGGAGATGCTCGACTTCGTCGAGAAGCACAGCGAACTCGAATTCGAGATCGCCGCAGGCTTTCCGGACTACAAGCCAGAACTTCCTGGCGGGCGCCCTTCCGGCGGCAGATCGCTGAACGCCAAACCGTTCGACCTCGCGCGGTTGGGCTCGTGGGGCGATCGCATCACCTCGTTCCCCGTCGACTTCAGCAACGTCGGCATCGACGCCGAAACCCGCGCACGGATCCACGCGTCGGTCGACGACGCCGATGGCGACTTCTGCGTGGCGGGCACCGCACTGATCGCGGGCCTGCTCAAGGGTCTGCTCGACCTCGGCGTGGTACCGACCACCGGCGCAAGGGCGCTCGAGTTGATCGCGCTCGACGGTGTGATCGGCGGTGTGCGGATCAGCCTCGACGGCACGGACGTTCGCGTGCGTGCCCGACGCGGGGTGGTGCTCGGCACCGGCGGCTTCGAATGGGACCCGAAGCTCGTCGAGGCCCATCTGCGCGGCCCCATGCACGGTCCGGTGTCGCCGCCCAACAACACCGGCGACGGGCTGCGCATGGCGATGGCCCACGGGGCCGACCTGGCCAACATGGGTGAGGCGTGGTGGGTTCCGATCGTGCAGATCCCCGGCGACACCATCGAGGGGCATCAGCGCAGCCGCAGCGTCCGTCTTGAGCGCACCCGGCCGCGCAGCATCATCGTCAACCGGGCAGGCAAGCGGTTCCTCAACGAGGCAGGCGAGTACAACTCGATGGCGGGGCCCTTCCATCACCTGGACCCGCGCTTCGGTTACCTCAACGATCCCGCGTGGATCGTCTTCGACGCGCTGCATCTGAAGAAGTACGGTTTCCTCGGCATCGAGCCCGACGGCGTGGTGCCCGACTGGTACTGCAAGTCAGCCGATCTCAACGAGCTCGGCCATAAGACCGGCATCGACCCCGAGGGCTTGGCACGCACCGTCGATGCCTGGAACCACAAGGTCGAGGCCGGGTCCGATCCCGACTTCGGCCGTGGCTCAAGCGCTTACGACGGCTACTGGGGCGACAACGCCGCCGCGACGCCTGCCCTTCAAACACTCGGGCCGATCGACACCGCTCCGTACTTCGCCGTGCCGGTCACGGTCGGAGCCATGGGTACCAAGGGCGGTCCGCGGACAGACGCCGACGGCCGCGTGCTGCACGTCGACGGGAAGCCGATCCCAGGGCTCTACGCCGCGGGCAATGCGATGGCGGGCGTGACGGGCAAGGCATACGGTGGGGCGGGCGGAACCATCGGTCCCGCAATGGTATTCGGCTATCGCGTCGGACTGGCGCTCGTCAAGGGTTGAGCCTCGCGCGATCTCACCTACTGTGCCGTTCGAGGCGTCAGTCGTCAGCCCTGACCTTGTCCTTCACCGCAGGGACGACCGGCGGCGCCTCCCGCCAGTTGGGTACCCCGTCTGACTCGTTGGCGACGGGGAACCCGCCACCATGCACCTGTGACCAGTGACTGTGGTTGAGCTGGTGCAGGGTGAAGCACGCGTTCAGTGAGTTGTAGAAGCCCTGGTTGTCCTGGGTCTGGTTGACCGACTCCTTGATGAGCAGAGCCGCCATCGTGGGCACCTTCGCGATGCGCCTGGCGAACTCCACGGTCTTGTCGGCCAACTCCTCGGCAGGAAACACCTTGGAGACCATGCCCAGCTGATACGCCTCGTCGACCGAAAGGGTGTCGCCGGTCAGCATGAGCTCCTTGGTCTTTCGGGCCCCGAACTCCCAAGGGTGGGCGAAGTATTCGACACCGCACATGCCGAGCCGGGTACCCACCACGTCCGCGAACCGGGTGTCGTCGGCCGCCACGATGAGGTCACACGACCACATCAGCATCAGGGCGGCGGCGTACACGTCACCGTGCACCTGGGCGACGGTGATCTTGCGGAGATTGCGCCACCGAAGGGTGTTCTGGAAGAAGTGGTGCCACTCCTGGAGCATCAACTTCTCGGCACCCTCACGGGTCGCGCCGTTCTCCTGGAAGCTCGGGTGCTGATCGGGGCCCGGCGTGTACTCCGACATCGACTGCTTGGAGCCCAGGTCGTGACCCGAGGAGAACATTGGCCCATTGCCGCCCAGGATGACGACGCGGACCTTGTCGTCGGCCTCGGCCTCGAGAAACGCCTCGTTCAGTTCGACGAGCAGACCGCGCTGTTGCGCATTGCGTTGGTCCGGTCGGTTGAGCATGATCCGGGCGATGACGCCCTCGTCGAGGGTTTCGTACGTCACGAAGCGGTAGTCGGCCATATTTCGGACTCTATTCTTCGGAGAACGGCGTTACCGCAGGGGGTGGGGTGCGACGCCTCACAACGACAGGATGGTGGCTGACGCGGTGCCAGGTGCTCCGTAAACCTGGGCCAGTCCGACCCTCGGGCCGCCGGGAACCTGGCGCTCGCCTGCCTCGCCGCGCAGCTGGCGGACCAGCTCGTGCATCTGGCGAAGGCCCGAGGCGCCGATGGGCTCGCCGTTGGCGATCAGCCCGCCGTCGGTGTTGACCGGCAGCGATCCACCGATCTCGGTCGCGCCATCGGCGACCAGCTTCTCCTGATCACCGTCCGCGCACAGCCCGGTCTCGGCCATGTGGATCACCTCGGCTCCCGCGTCGGTGTCCTGCAACTGCGCGACGTCGACGTCCTCCGGTCCGATCCCGGCGGCCTCGTACGCGGCCCGCGCGGCGTAGACCGTCGGCGAGAGGTCCTCGTCGAGCGGGGACGACGTCGCGTGCACCTCGTAGGCGCCGAAGCGGCGGGTACGAATCTCGCTGGCCCGCACGAAGACCGGCTTGTCGGTGTAACGGTGCGCAAGGTCTCCGCGACACATGATGACTGCCGCCGCACCCTCGTCGGGCGCACAGAACATGAACTGCCGCAGCGGGTAGTTGAGCACCGGGGAGGCCATGATGTCCTCTTCGGAGATCGGCTTGCGGCGGAAGGCATTCGGGTTCAGGGACCCGTTGCGGAAGTTCTTGGCGGCCACCTTCGCCAGCGTCTCCTCGGAGATGCCGTGCTCGTGCAGGTAGCGGTTGGCCTTCATGCCGAAGAACTTGGTGGTGACGAATTGACCGTTCTCCGCGTACCACTGCGGTAGCGCCAATTTGGCGGGGTCGTCGGTGAAGGCGCCGCGAGGGTGCTTGTCCAGACCGATCGCGATGCCGATGTCGTACTTGCCGAGCCGAATGGTGTCGGCGGTCTGCTGGATGGCGCTCGCCGAGGTGGCGCAGGCGTTGAACACGTTGGTGAACGTGATGCCGGTCAGGCCGACGAGCCGGGTCACCGAGTCGGGGTTGGACACCTCGTAGCTGCCGCCGAAGCCGAATTGGACGTCACCCCACTCGATGCCCGCATCGACGAGTGCGGACCGAATGGCCTCGGCGCCCATCTCGACCGCCGACTTCTCGAACCGGCCGAACGGATGGATGCCGACGCCGATGATCGCTACCTCATTGGTCATGGTGAGTCCTCTCTAACGTCTACACCGGCTGGAACGCGAAGGTGACGACCTCATTGCCCTCGGCATCGGTCGCGAACGGAATCATGGTCAGCTCGACCTCCATGCCGAACGACAACTTCGCCGGATCGTTCTCGGTCAACCGACCCTCGACCCGCACCACGTCACCGAGCTGTACGAGGCCCATTCCGAACGGGACGAAGTCCTTGCCCGTCGCACCGATGTAGGGCGCCCCTGGCGGAAAGCCCTGCGTCGTCCACGCGATCACGGTGCCCCGGCGTGGCAACAACACGTCGCTCATCTCGGCCTTGCTGCACTTGGGACAGTGCGACTGCCGCGGGAACACCGTGGCCCCGCACGCCCCGCAGCCACTACCGACCAGCTGCGGATTCTCCTCGGGCCAGGTGGAGATGCTGGGATCTATCGCCTTCTGCACGAGGCCTCCTGAGGAGCGAAGAATACGTTGGCGAAATCGTACAACATGCTTTCTCTAAAATGGAAAGCACATTCTCATCGAGGTTCGGCGACCACTCCTGCATCGTCAAGCAGCGCCTTAGTCGCGGCGTAGACGTCGATTCGTCCCTCGGCGACGTCCGCCGCAAGCGCATCGACACCCGGGTGCGCACGGAGCGCGCTCTGCGCCAGGGACAACACCTGCGCGCGGGCCCGCGCGGCGCGGCGGTGTGGGCTGTCGGCGCGAAGATGCGCGTCGATGGCCTCGACCAACTCGCTGATGCCCTGGTTCTGTGCCGCCACGATCTTCAGGATGGGCGCGTCGGTCTCCGCATGCAGGTCGCGCACCGTCTGATCGGCTCCGTCGCGGTCGGCCTTGTTGATCGCCACGATGTCGGCCACCTCGAGCAGACCTGCCTTTGCCGCCTGAATCGCATCGCCCGCACCGGGATTCAGCACGACGACAGCCGGATCCGCCACCGCCGCGATCTCGATCTCGGACTGGCCGACCCCGACCGTCTCGATGAGGATCACGTCGTAGGCCAGGGCTGCGAGCACCTGGATGGCCGCGGGTACACCTTCGGCGAGGCCGCCCAGATGACCACGCGTCGCCACCGAGCGGATGAGGACGTCGGAATCGTTGATGTGGGCGGCCATTCGGATGCGGTCGCCGAGGAGCGCGCCTCCGCTGTAGGGCGATGACGGGTCCACCGCGAGCACCGCGACCCGCTTGCCCTGCCCGCGATAGGCGGCGACGAGTACGGCGATCGTCGTCGACTTGCCTGCTCCTGGGGGACCGGTGATGCCGATGACGCGCACCGAATGGTTGCCGACCACGGCGAGAACTTCGGCACGCCTGCTGCTCTCGACCAGACTCAGCAGCCGCCCGGCCGCCCGGGTGGACCCGCTGCGTGCCGCGGCGACGAGCTCTTCGATGGTCATCAGATGGGGCTGAGCCTACGGGCCGGTACGTCGATCACCGTCGCGCGACCCATCCCACCGGCTTCGGGCATTCGCAGGTCCTTCTTCAAGCCACTATGAGAATGCTATTCTCTCAGCCAGAGAGTCACAGTTGCAAGGAGGGAAACCACATGCAGATCGAGGGCAACTCCGCGATCGTCGTCGGCGGTGCTGGCGGCCTTGGCGAGGCGACGGTTCGACGATTGCACGGCGCGGGCGCCAAGGTCGTCGTCGCCGACATGGCCGACGACAAGGGCAAGGCCCTCGAGAGCGAACTGGGCGTCCGCTACGTCCAGACGGACGCTACCTCAGAGGAGTCCGTCCTCGCGGCCATCGCCGAGGCGGAATCGCTTGGTCCACTGCGCATCTCGGTGGACACGCACGGCGGCCCAGCGAGCGGCGGCCGGCTGGTCGGCAAGGACGGCTCCCCGCTGGACCTCGACGGCTTCAAGAAGACGATCGAGTTCTACCTGACCGCCGTGTTCAACGTCATGCGACTGTCCGCGGCGGCGATCGCAAAGACCGAACCCCTCGAGGAAGGCGGCCGCGGCGTCATCGTGAACACCGCCTCGATCGCGGGTTACGAAGGTCAGATCGGCCAACTGCCCTACTCGGCAGCCAAGGGCGGTGTGCTCGGCATGACGCTGGTTGCCGCGCGCGACCTGTCGCCGCTCGGCATCCGCGTCGTCACCATCGCGCCGGGCACCATCAACACCCCCGCCTATGGCAAGGCAGGCGACCAACTCGAGCAGTACTGGGGTCCGCAGGTGCCGTTCCCCAAGCGGATGGGCCGGTCGGGCGAGTACGCCCAACTCGCGCAGAGCATCATCGAGAACGACTACCTCAACGGCGAGATCATCCGCTTGGACGGCGCGCTGCGGTTCCCACCCAAGTGACAGCTGGCGCGGCGCTTGCCGGAAAGACGGCGTTCGTCGCGGGCGCCAGTCGGGGCATCGGCGCGACCATTGCGGCGTCGCTCGCCAAAGCCGGTGCCGCCGTTGCGGTCGCGGCGCGTTCCGAGGAGCGGGGCAAGCTGCCCGGCACCATCGGATCGGTGGCCGACGGGATTCTCGCCGCGGGCGGGCGGGCGCTGCCCGTCGCGTGTGACGTCACCAGCGAGGAGTCCGTCAACACCGCGGTCGATACGGTCGTCGCGGAGTTCGGTGGCATCGACATCCTCGTCGCCAACGCAGGCGTATTGTGGCTGGGCCCAATCGAATCCACGCCGCTGAAGCGCTGGCAGCTGTGCCTCGACGTCAACCTCACCGGCGTCTTCCTCGTCACCAAGGCCGTCATCCCGCACGTCCGTGCCAGGGGCGGCGGATCGCTGATGGCGGTGACGACCACCGGGGTCACCATGATCGACCAGGGCGCCAACGCCTACTGGGTGTCGAAGGCCGCCGCCGAGCGGCTGTACCTCGGCCTCGCCGCGAATCTCACACCGGACAACATCGCCGTCAACTGCCTCAGTCCGTCCCGGGTGGTGCTCACCGAGGGGTGGCAGGCCGGCGGTGGCGGCTTCGAGATCCCGCCCGAAATGGTCGAGCCGCCCGAGGCGATGGGCAACGCCGCCGTGTTGTTGGCCCAGCAGGACGCCTCCGGCATCACCGGCACCATCCAGCGCAGCGAGGAACTCATCGCCCGCTAATCTCCGCCGAAACAGCATTCCGCGTCGTTGAACCGCGCGCTCAACGACAGGGAATGCTATTTCGGCGGGGAGGGGCAGTTAGTTCTTGGCGATCAGCCCGTCCACGATCTTGTTGAAGTCCGCGGTCCCGAAGGACACGTACTCGGCGAGGTTGGCGTAGTCCAACGATGCCATCACCGACTTCTCCAACTGGATGTTCATCAGTCGCTTGGTGGCTTCGACGGCCTGCTGTGGCAGCTCCATGATCTTCTTCGCGCACGCGATCGCCTCGGCCAATGGGTCGGTGACGACGTGGTTGGCCAGTCCGAGTTCCACCGCGCGCTGTGCCTTGATCCGCACCCCCGTCAACGCGAACTCCTTGGCCTGCAACAGGCTGATCTGCGATGGCCACACCAATGGTCCACCGTCAGCGGCCACCAGACCGATCTGGACGTGCGGGTCGGCGAAGAACGCCGTCTCGGCGATGTAGACGACGTCGGACAGCGCCGCCAAGCTGCAGCCCAGCCCGACAGCCGGACCGTTCACCGCGGCGATCACCGGGATGCGGCACCGCACCATGCCGATGACGAGCTCGCGTCCATGCTTGATCGTCTTCCGGCGCAACTCCTCATCGTGGCGCAGCTCATCGAGGTAGTTGAAGTCCCCGCCTGCCGAGAACGCCCGGCCCGCACCGGTGATCACGGCCGCCCGCGCCCCGGCATCCTCGTCGAGCGCCGCCCAGATCTTGGCAAGGCCGACGTGCAACGCGTCGTTGACCGCATTGAGCTCGTCGGGTCGGTTCAGCGTGATGATCCGCAGACCGCCGTCGGCCTTGACGTCGATTTCTTCTGGTAGGTCATACATGCTGTTCCCTTCATTCTTCGCGCGAGCGCTCATCACACTCCCAATCCAAGAATGCGCTGGGCGATGATGTTCTTCTGAATCTGCGAGGTGCCGCCCATGACGCTCTGGGCGCGGCTGTACATGTAGGCGCCGAACAACTCGGGATCACCGGTTCCCACCGTGGCAATCGCGGCATGGCCGACCGATTGCTCCACCCACGTCATCAACAGCTTGTCCAGCGACCCCTGCGGCCCGTGCGTGATGCCGTCCAGTTGCTCGGAGAGCCGCCGTCGCACGTGAAGGCGCAACATCTCGGTCTGCACCCAGGCCCACGACAACCCGTCGGGCGCAGTCCCCTCGACGCGGGTAGACAACTGCCGCACCAACTTTCCGTACCGTGCCGAGAAGCCCAGCGTCGACGGCTCGCGCTCGTGACTGACGACGGTCATCGCAAGCTTCCAGCCGTCGCCGAGTGCGCCGACCATGTTGTCCGCGGACACCCTGGCCCCGTCGAACTCGACCTGACCGAACTCCTTGGTGACGCCGCTGATCATCTTCAGCGGCCGCTGCTCGATACCGGCCTGATGCATCGGCACGATGAACGCCGAGATGCCCTTGTGCTTCGGCACGTCCTTGTCCGTGCGCGCCAGCAGCAAACACCAATCGGCGACGTCTGAGTAGCTGGTCCAGATCTTGTGGCCGTGGATGACGTACTCATCGCCATCCTTGACGGCCGTCGTGGTCAGCGACGCGAGATCCGATCCCGCCCCTGGCTCGCTGAAGCCCTGACACCACCGCTCGGTGCCGTCGATCATGCCGGGCAGAAACTTCTTCGCCAGTTCCTCGTCGCCGTGATGGCCGAGGCCGACCACGAGGTATCCCAGACTCGGTCTCGCCGGGGCACCGGCCTTCGCGATCTCCTCGTCGACGATCACGTCGTAGACGGGTGGAAGATCCTGCCCACCATACTTCTTCGGCCACGACGCGCCGAAGAAGCCTGCCGCGTAGAGCGCCTGATGCCACTCCCCCGCCTTGGCCCAGTACTCGTCCCCCGACGTCGGGAACTTGCCCTTCTGTTCGGTCAGCCAGCCGCGCAGCCTGTCCCTGAAGGCGGCTTCTTCCGACGAATCACGAAAGTCCAATGGTCAACTCCTCCAGCTTCACCGGCCACCGCTCCGTGGCGGCCAGCACCCGGCGCAGGTACACGTGCGCAAGGCACTCCCAGGTATTGCCGATGCCACCGTGCACCTGAATCGACGTCTCACAGACGGTGAGCGCCGAACGCGCGCAGTAGATCTTGGCGACCTTGCCTGCTTCGACGGCTTCGGTCACGGGCAGTTCGTCAACGGCCCACGCGGCGTGGCGCAGCACGCTGACACAGCCTTCGATCAGAGCCAGGCCCTCCGCCAATAGATGCCCGACGGCTTGATACGACCCGATCGTCGCGCCGTACTGCTCGCGCACCTTGGCGTAGTCATTGGCCAGCGCGAGTGCGCCGCGAGCCGCGCCGACAAGATCGGCGGTCGTCGCCGTAAGCGCGAGTGCGTACCAGCGGCTGGCGTCCTCGTCGGACAGCTGGGCGAGCTCGGGAGGCGACTCCGACACTCCGGCAAGGCTTCTCGTCAGGTCGATCGACTCGGGGTCCGATGCGGGCGCAGCCACCTCGCGGTCGAGACGGCGTCCGAGATCGTCGTTGAGGACCGGCCCGAGGAAGGGGACGTCGACGAGTCGGCGGGCGAACTCCTCGATGACGAGGGCGACCTCGACGCCCGTCGCCTCGTCGGACCGCAACGATCGCCACCCGGTGGACTGCACCGTCTTCTCGAGCCGTGCGATTCGGCCGTCGTCGTCGAGATCGGCGACCGATCCCGGTCCGAGGTCGTCGGCCAGCTTGGCCGCCGCCTCGCGCAATTGTCGTTGTTCGGAGGTCAGACGGACGTCCACAGTCGCTCCTTGAGCACTCGACGCAATACCTTTCCTGAAGGGAGACGCGGAATCTCGGATACGAAGACCACTTGGCTCGGCCGCTTGTAGGACGCCAGCCGGTCGACGACCAGCTGGATCAACTCGTCGGCTTCGACGGGAGTGCAGCGCGCCACCGCCGCGACGACGGCTTCACCGTGCGCATGGTCTGGCACCCCGAAAACCGCGCAGTCGCCGACCGACGGATGACCGTGAAGCACGGCCTCGATCTCGGCGGGCGCCACCTGGAATCCGCGTACCTTGATCATTTCCTTGGCGCGGTCGGTGATTCGCAGCCAGCCCTCGGTGTCGAGGTAGCCGACGTCGCCGCTGCGGTACCACCCGTCGCTGAAGGCCGTGGCGGTGGCCTCGTCGGGAAGGTAGCCGCCCATCGCCGATGCCGACCTGAGCTGAATCTCGCCGACCTCCCCCGGGAACACCGGTTCGCCGGTAACCAGTGACACCACCCGGATCTCGACTCCCGGCACCGCGCGGCCGACGGTGTCCAAATGCCCGCCGTCCAACGAATTGCAGGTAATGACCGGTAACTCGGTGGCGCCGTATGCCGTCACCCAGGACACGCCGCTTCGTCTGGTGACGTCGTCGGCGACGCTCGTCGTGACGGGCGTGGCGCACCACATGAGGTAGCGCAGCGACGACAGGTCGTAGCTCTCCAACTTCGGATGGGCGGCCAGCGCGAGGGCGATCGGCGCGACGGCCATCTCGACGGTGATGCGGTCGGATTCGATGTGGTGCAGCATCAGCTCGACGTCGAACCGCGGATGCAGCCGGATCCATGCGCCCGCATCGAGCGCCGTGGCGATGTTGAGCAGCCCGAGGATGTGCGACGGCGGGGTCATGATCTGCATGCGGTCGGTCGGCGACAGGCCCAGCGCAGTTCGCCAGTGCGCGACGGCCACCGCGAACGCACCGTGCGTGTGCCGCACGGCCTTGGGCATCCCCGTCGTCCCCGAACTGAACACGAACAGCGCGTCGGATTCGGGGTCGACCGCCGCGAACTCCCGGCGCCCCGGCGTGATGGGCTCGTCAAGGTGCAGCATCGGCATCAGATCGGCCAGCACCGCGTTGTCGCCGACGGCGTGCGCGGGCCCGGTGAGGGCCAGCGCATGCTCCACCTCGGCCCGCTTCCACGAGGTGCTGACCAGTACGACGGCGGCGCCCAGTGCCCAGATCGCCCGCATCGCGACGACGAACTCGGGGCGGTTGGACGACATGAGCGCGATGCGGTCGCCCGCGCGGACTCCGCGGTGGTCGAGTGTGGTCGCCAGGCCGCTGACCAGCGCATCGAGCTCGGCGCGGGTGTACTCCCGATCTCCGAATGCCAGGACGGGTGCACCAGTGCCGTGCGATCCTTCGACCACCGCAGCCCGCCTCCTGCCTTCGCTCCCAGGGTTGAGAATATCCTATCTTTTATGGAGAATAGTATTCTCACATAGACAGAATGATGATGCCAGGGAGTGCCCCGATGACCGCAGACCCCGTACCGACCCAACAGGCCGGTAGCGAGGTGACGATCCTCCTCGACCGCAAGAAGACGACCGTATCCGGGCGTGCCGGTGAGACGCTTCTCGAGAGTGCGCGCCGGGCCGGCCTCACGCCCCCGTTCTCCTGCGAGGCGGGCAACTGCGGCACCTGCATGGCGAAGCTCACCGAGGGGACCGCCACGATGCGCGTGAACGACGCGCTCATGGACGACGAGGTCGACGACGGCTACGTGCTGACCTGTCAGGCCGTGCCCGACACCGCGAACGTCATCGTCGACTACGAAGACTGAACCTCGCTCGCACGTGAGTGCTCGCCCAGCGTCGGCGGGGGACCGTATTCGGGATCGTGGCCGACCACGCGGATCGGGCTTCGCACCAGGTCGTACTCCCCGGCCTTCACGACGACCTCGGGGGTGACTCTCAACGCCTCGGGAAGCGTGCGCACCGCGGCCGCCGGGATGCCGAGTGGACGCAACCGCGCCTCCCACCCCAGCGCCGAATCCGTCGCCAGCACCGCGGAGACCACGGCGAGCACCTCGTCGCGGTTGGCCGCCCGCTCGGCCATCGTCGGAAAGCCGGTGATGCCCGCCTCGGCGGAGAACAGTCTCCAGAAGCCGTCGTGTGTGATGAACAACGCCAGGTAGCCGTCGGCGGTGTCGAACAGTTGCGCCGGAACGTAATACGAGTGCGCGCCGTTCGGGTAGCGGCGTGGCTCGATGCCGTCGTTGAGATACGCCGAGGCCCGGTAGTTCAATTGCGACAGCATCACGTCGCGCAACGACACGTCGACCTGACCGCCGCGGCCCGACACGATCTGCGCGAGCAGCCCGATCGCGGCCGTCAGCCCGGTGGAGTTGTCGGCCGACGAATAGCCAGGCAACGTCGGCGGACCATCGGGATCGCCGGTGAGCGTGGCAATTCCGGTGGCCGCCTGGATGACGTAGTCGAACGCGGGGTCGTCTCCGGCCTCGAGTCCGTAACCGGTCAGTGCGACGCACACGATCTTCTCGTTGTGCCTGCGCAACGCCTCATAGGTCAGCCCAAGCCGGTGGATGCCCGACGGCTTCAGATTGACCAGCAGCGCATGGGATTCCGCCGCGAGCTCGCCGAGCCTGCGCTGCCCGTCCTCGGTCGCGAGCTCGACGCTGACGCTGCGTTTGCCGCGGTTCAGGCTGGCGAAGTAGCTGGC
>JAOPWT010000558.1 GCA_025965555.1 Mycobacterium sp. | reverse complement strand
CGCCGTTGTAGTAGAGCTCGTTCACGTCGTCGAGGTCGTATCCGCCGACCAGTGCCGCCGCTCGTTGGGCGCCAGCACAATCGGTGGCACTCCACCAATCGTCCGGACGTTCGCCAGGGCGGGGAATCATCGCCGAGAGGTAGATCAGCGCCGACGCATTGACCCGTGTGCACGCCAGCGCTCCGGTGAATCCGCCGAAGGAATGGGCAACGACGATCGGTGGCTCGCCGTCGTCTCGATGCTGCTCGACCACCGCATCGGCGTAGGCGTTCAAATCGGCGCAATCGTCTTCGCAGGGTAGGTCGACGGCGATTCCTCGGTGTCCGCGGTTGGCCAGTTCGTCGACCACGAATCGCCAGCAGGACGGATCGCAGCCGCCACCGGGCACCAGCAGATAGGTCGTCACGGGCCGCACTCTCAGATCGTGGATGGCCGTCAGGGGTTGAGTCGGCCGGCGATGGCGACCACGCGGCGGGCCAGGTGATCGAGCGCCGCATTCGTGCTGTCGTCGAGCGACTCCACGTTGTCGCGATTGGCGACGAGCCCCACACCGTACGGGTTTCCATCGGTGAACTTCACCTGGTCGGTGTAGCCGGGCGCCACGATGATGCCGCCGAAGTGCATCAGGGTGACGTACAGCGTGAGCAGCGTCGTCTCCTGGCCGCCGTGCAACGTCTGCGACGACGTGAACGCGGCGTAGACCTTGTCGGCCAGCTTGCCGTCGGCCCAGAGGCCGCCAAGCGAGTCGATGAACGTGCGGAACTGTGAAGTAGCCGAACCGAATCGGGTGGGGGAACCGAAGATGACGGCGTCCGCCCATACGATGTCGTCACCCGTGGCCGCCTGCAGATCCTTGGTGGCCTCGTAGTTCGCGGTCCACGCCGGATTGGCGGCGAACGATTGGGGATCATGGGTTTCGGCGATGTGCCGCACCCGTACCTCGGCGCCCGCCCCAGCGGCGGCGTCGGCGACGCGTTGCGCCATCGTCGTGCCGTGGCCGGTGGCGGAGTAATAGATCACGGCGAGTTTCGTCATGTTGTCAGCCAATCACGGGTGTCTAGGGCGCCAGGTTCGGCAACTTCTTTATGTCGAATTCGCGGCGGAGCACCGTGCGGGCCGCGTAGAAGCCGGCCATGCCGTGCACGCCGCCACCCGGTGGTGCGGCCGACGAACAGAGGTAGGCCTTCGGTATCGGCGTCGACCAGGGGTTGAGTCTCAGCGTTGGACCGGTGAGCGCGCTGAACATGTTGTTGCCGCCGACGCCGATGTCACCGCCGACCAGGTTCGCGTTGTGCTCCGCCAGGCGCGAGGCGGGAACGCTGCGGGCCGCCACCACGACGTCGCGGAACCCCGGCGCGAAGCGTTCGAACACCTTGGTGACGGTCTCGGCCATGTCGACGGTTGAGCCGGCGGGCACGTGGGCGTAGGTCCACAGCGGCCGTCGCCCCTCGGCATCGATGCGGCCGGGGTCGGCGAGGTGGGGCAGCGCGGCGAGCACCATCGGCCATTCGGCGAGGCGGCCCCTGGCGATCTCCTTCTCGGCGAGCGCCATCTGTGGGCGGGTGCCGCCCAGGTGCAGGGTCGGTGCCAGTGCCAATCGTGGATCACGCCAAGGGATCTCGCCGGAGAGGACGAAGTCGACCTTCGCAACGCCTGGCCCGAATCGATAGCGGCGCAGTGCCTTCGCGTACCGCGGCGGCAGTCGATCGCCGTAGATGCGCAGCAGGGCAGTGGGCGCGGTGTCGTACAACACGACACCCTCGGGCGGCCGGCTGATCTCCTCGCCGAGAACCAGCTCGCCGCCATGTGCGAGGAGGTCGGCGATCAGGGCGTCGGGAATCGCCTGCGACCCGCCGACGGGGATCGGCCACCCCACGGCGTGCCCGAGGGTGGCCAGCATCAACCCGGCGCCGGAGGAAACCAGTGACGGCATTTGCGAAATCGTGTGCGCGGCAACGCCACTGAACAGTGCCCGGGCGTCGTCCCCGGTCAGGGTGCGCCACAGCGGGGTGCCCTGTTCGAGCAGTCGCGGACCCACGCGCAGGGCGGCCGGGATCGATGGCGGAATCGAACGCTTGTCTCCGAGCATGAGGCCCACCACACCCTGGTAGTCGGCGGCCAGCGGCTCGAGGAGGCGTCGCCAGGAGGCGCCGTCGTCGAGTTCCTCGCACGTGCGGCCCAGATCGGTGTAGCCGATCGCGGCGGGTCGGCCCGGCAGCGGATTGCCGTACGCGATTTCGGGGACGGCCAGCTGGACACCGCGCGCCCGTAGATCGAACTTGGCGAAGAACGGCGACGCCAGCGCCAGCGGGTGCACCGCCGAACAGATGTCGTGACTGACCCCGGGAAACTCGGGGTCGGGGATCGTTCGGGCACCGCCGCCGGGGGTCGGCTGGGCCTCGATGACGCGCACCGACAATCCAGCTCGCGCGCAGATCACGGCGGCACTCAGGCCGTTGGGTCCACTACCGACGACGGTGACGTCCATGTATGCCTCTTCCCGAGTCGCTTCGCTCCTGCCCGCCGGATCATCTTCCCGGGTCGCTCCGCTCCTGCCCGCCGGATCATCTTCCCGGGTCGCTTCGCTCCTGCCCGCCGGATCATCTTCCCGGGTCGCTCCGCTCCTGCCCGCCGGATCACAATTACAGCCCACTACGCTGTTCGCGTGAGCCTGCCCGTTGTTTTGATCGCCGACAAACTCGCCGAATCGACCGTCGCCGCCCTGGGAGACCAGGTCGAGGTGCGCTGGGTCGACGGCCCCGACAGGGAAAAGCTGCTGGCCGCATTGCCGGACGCCGACGCCCTGCTGGTGCGCTCGGCCACGACGGTGGACGCCGAGGTCATCGCCGCGGCGCCCAAGCTGAAGATCGTGGCCCGTGCCGGCGTCGGCCTCGACAACGTCGACGTCGACGCCGCGACAGCGCGAGGTGTGCTCGTCGTCAACGCACCGACCTCGAACATCCACAGCGCCGCCGAGCATGCGCTGGCGCTGTTGCTCGCCGCCGCCCGACAAATTCCGGCCGCCGACGCGACCCTGCGCGAGCACACGTGGAAGCGGTCGAAGTTCTCCGGCACCGAGATCTTCGGCAAGACGGTCGGCGTGGTCGGGCTCGGCCGCATCGGCCAGCTCGTGGCTCAGCGGCTGGCCGCCTTCGGCGCCCACATCACCGCCTACGACCCGTACGTGTCGCAGGCCCGTGCTGCGCAGCTCGGGATCGAGCTGCTGACTCTCGACGAGCTGCTGGGTCGAGCCGACTTCATCTCCGTGCACCTGCCGAAGACCAAGGAGACCGCGGGTCTGATCGGCAAGGAGGCGCTGGCGAAGACCAAGCCGGGCGTGATCATCGTCAACGCCGCCCGCGGCGGCCTGATCGATGAGCAGGCGCTCGCCGACGCGATCACCAGCGGCCACGTCCGCGGCGCCGGGCTCGACGTGTTCTCCACCGAACCGTGCACGGACAGCCCGCTGTTCGAGCTGCCCGAGGTCGTCGTCACGCCGCACCTCGGCGCGTCGACGGTCGAGGCGCAGGACCGAGCCGGCACCGACGTCGCAGCCAGCGTGAAGCTCGCGCTGGCGGGGGAGTTCGTGCCAGATGCCGTCAACGTCGGCGGCGGCGTGGTCGGCGAGGAGGTCGCGCCGTGGCTGGACCTGGTCCGCAAGCTGGGCCTGCTGGTCGGGGCGCTGTCCGCCGAGCTGCCGACGAATCTCTCCGTGCAGGTGCGCGGCGAGCTGGCTTCCGAAGAGGTTGACGTACTTCGACTTTCGGCGTTGCGGGGATTGTTCTCGGCGGTCATCGAGGATCAGGTGACGTTCGTGAACGCGCCGTCGCTGGCCGCCGAGCGCGGCGTCGAGGCGGCGATCAGCACCGCGCCGGAGAGCCCGAACCACCGCAGCGTCGTCGACGTCCGCGCGGTCGCCGCGGACGGTTCGACGGTCAACGTGGCGGGCACTCTGTCGGGTCCGCAGCAGGTGGAGAAGGTGGTCCAGATCAACGGGCGCAATCTCGATCTGCGCGCGGAAGGCGTGAACCTGATCATCAACTACACCGATCAGCCGGGGGCGCTGGGCACCATCGGGACGCGGCTCGGCGGTGCTGGAGTCAACATCCTCGCCGCTCAGCTCAGTCAGGATGCCGACGGCGATGGCGCGACGATCATGCTGCGCCTGGATCGTTCGGTGACCCACGACGTGCTGACCGCACTGGGCGCCGACGTCCATGCCGTGACGCTGGAACTGGTGGACCTCTCGTGAAACTGGCCGTCATCGCCGGCGACGGCATCGGACCCGAGGTGATCGACGAGGCCATCAAGGTGCTCGACGTCGTCAAACCCGGCGTCGAGAAGACCACCTACGACGTCGGTGCCAGGCGCTATCACGCCACGGGTGAGGTCATGCCCGACGGACTGGTCGACGAACTCCGCACACACGACGCAATCCTGTTGGGCGCCATCGGCGATCCGTCGGTGCCAAGCGGCGTGCTCGAGCGGGGACTGCTGCTGCGGATGCGCTTCGAGCTGGATCATCACGTCAACCTGCGTCCGTCGAAGCTCTACCCCGGGGTGACCAGCCCGCTGGGCGACGTGGACATCGACTTCGTCGTCGTCCGCGAGGGCACCGAGGGCCCCTACACGGGCAATGGTGGCGCGATTCGCGTCGGCACGCCGCACGAGGTAGCCACCGAGGTCAGCCTCAACACCGCCTTCGGCGTGGAACGGGTGGTGCGCGACGCGTTCGCGCGGGCGGCCAAGCGGCGCAAGCACCTGACTCTGGTGCACAAGACCAACGTGCTGGCGTTCGCGGGCAAGCTGTGGTCGCGCATCGTCGGCGAGGTCGGCGCCGAGTTCCCGGATGTCGAGGTCGCCTACCAGCACATCGACGCGGCGACCATCCACATGGTGACCGACCCCGGCCGCTTCGACGTCATCGTCACCGACAACCTGTTCGGCGACATCATCACCGACCTCGCGGGCGCGGTCTCGGGCGGCATCGGACTGGCCGCCAGCGGCAACATCGACGCCACGGGCACCAACCCGTCCATGTTCGAGCCGGTGCACGGCAGTGCCCCCGACATCGCGGGTCAGGGCATCGCCGATCCGACGGCGGCGGTCATGTCGGTGGCCCTGCTGCTGGCGCACGTCGGCGACGACGCCGCGGCGGCCCGCGTCGACAAGGCGGTCGAGAAGCATCTCGCCACCCTTGGTGGAGAGAAGCTGTCGACGTCGGCGGTCGGTGACCGCATCGTGGGCCTGCTCTAGCGGCTCCTACCGGCCGTGGACTGACTCGACCGTGTACAGGTGCGGGTCGAATCCGTCTGCCAGTTCGGCGGCCGGTGCCATGTGCGCCCTGGCCGCGGGATCGGCCAGCATGGCCTGGTAGGCCTCGGCGCTCTCCCACTGCGCGTAGTTGATGACGCGGGTGCCGTCGGTGCTGACGTGAATGTTGGCCGAGATGAAGCCCGGGACGTGGCGCATGACCTCGTCGGTCGCCTCGTCCAGCTTCGCGGCCAGCTCGGAGGCGCGCTCGGGTGCGACGGTGAAGACGTTGATCAGCGTCGCGTAGGGCGCGTGTCGCTCGATGGTGGTCATGTGGTTCTTCCTTCACTTCGCATTTGTCAGGTTCCTTACATGAGCCACGGTAGCCCAATGTAAGGTTCCTGTCATGTCCCAGGCGGAAGTCGAAGGTGGCGCGGGGTATCTGGTGAAGCGGGTCCAGCAGTCCATCCGACGCCGTTGCGATGCCGCGCTGCGATCCACCGGATTGTCCATGGCCCAGTACGCGGCACTGCGCGCGCTGGCGGACCACCCCGACGCGTCGGCGTCCGAATTGGCGCGACTGTGCTTCGTCACCAGGCAGTCGCTGCAGGACCTTCTGACGGGCCTGCGCACCGCCGGCCTGGTGCGGGCGGCGTCGCCATCCGGGCGCGGCCGCGCCAACGCGCTGGCGCTGACCGCGACAGGACGCCAGCGTCTGGCCGCCAGCCACGACGCCGTCATCGGCGTAGAAGACGCGATGATGCAAGGGCTTTCGAAGGCCGCCAGACGACAACTGGCGGACCTGCTGACCCAGTGCGCGGAGAACCTCGAGAACGGTCCGGCCGAGTGAACACGCCGCTCGTCGCGAAGGTCACGCTGGCACAGCAGTGTTGGCTGTTCACCATCGGATCGGGCTTCTTCGCGCTCGCCACGGTCCCCGGCTTGGCATCGTCGGCGGGCGCCGGAGCGGCCAACGCGCTGTGCTTCGTCGGCTCCTGGTTCTTCACCAGTGCGGCGTGGATTCAACTCGCGCGCTCGGGTCCCGAGGGCAGCGTGGAATGGCTCTCGGCGGCCACGCAATTCGGTGGCACCGTGCTGTTCAACGTCAGTACCGGGGCCGCGGTGTGGGCCCACGAAGTCATGGCCGAGCGCAGACTGGTGTGGGCACCCGATGCCACCGGGTCGATCGGCTTCGTCGTCAGCGCGGTGCTCGGGATCGTCGTGGTGACCGTTGACACGGGGTGGTGGGTGCCGACGTCGCGTGACTGGCAGGCGCAGTGGATCAACATGATCGGTTGCGTCGCGTTCGCCGCCAGCGCCGTCGGGGCCTTCGTCTACCGCTCGGGCCACATCGCCGACCAGGCGGTCGCCAACCTGGGCACCTTCATCGGCGCGCTGTGCTTCCTGACCGCCGCGTTGCTGGTGCTACCGCGACGTCAGTCGGCGCGGGCGCCAAGCTGACTGCGCACCGGGTCGGCGTCGACGGGGACCAGCGGCAGCGCCACCAACGGGAACAGCGCGCACACGGCGAACGCCAGCGGGAAACTGGCCGCGGTGATCAACGCGCCGAACACGGGCGGCACGATGCCCGCCGTCAGCAGCTGGCTGGTGTTCTGCGTGCCGAGGGCGCGCCCGCTCCAGAACGGGCCGGCCAGTTCGGCGATCGCCGTGAAGGCCAATCCGTTGTCGGACACCGTGATCACGGACGCGACCACCATCACCGCGACCGACAGCGGTGAATCGATCAGGTCGGTGACTGCCAAGAGGCCCATCGCGACGGCGGCGCCGATGGCAATCGTCCGGATCGGGTGCAGTCGCGAGCCGGCCTTGTCCGACCATCGGCCCGCCGCGATCCTGCCTGCCGCACCGAGAATCTGAGCGAAGGTCACCATCGCGCCCGCCGATGCCGCCGACCACCCACGGTCAGTCATCAACCACACCAGAGCGAACGTCCACACCACGCACTGGGGCACGACGAGAAGCACCGACACGGCGTGGATGCGCCACAGCGTCGAGGACCCGCGATAGGGGTTGGCGAGATCGTCGGCGTGTGCCTCCGCGCGCGCCGGCCGGGGCGGGTCGAGCACGCCTACCGCACTGACGACCGCGGCCGCAGCGCAGGCGATCGCGGGGAACAGCAGGGCAGCGGTGACGCCCCTGGCCTCGGCGAGTTGAGGAATCA
>JAOPWT010000537.1 GCA_025965555.1 Mycobacterium sp. | reverse complement strand
GTAGTAGCCGTCGGTCCCGATCACCTCGCCGTCGTCGTCGTGAAGCAGGTCTCCCACCACGATGACGTCGTGCACGGCGCCCTGGCGGTCGATGATGCGATGCCGCGCGCTGAACGGTTTCGCGGTGCGCACGATCTCTTCGAGCGTGGCCGCTACGTGACTGTGGTCCTCGGGATGCTTGTGGGACAACACGATCTCAGTGGTCGGGTCCACCTCGCCAGGGGCGTACCCGTGCATGCGTTGCACCTCGGGCGACCATTCCCAGTGCTGGTCGGCGAAGAGGAAGCGGAACGAGCCGGCGCGGTGGGACTCACCGTCGGCCGAGGACCCGTTCTCGTTCTGCACCAGGGCTAGCGAGGGACCCGCAGCCACGCAAGGGTCGGAGATGGACATTTCAGTCGAACCCCACCGCCGGAAGCTGCGGCTCCCGACCACGTTTCCATGAGGGATCTATTCGCGATAACATCATTCACCTCCGGTTTCTAGGGAAGTAAATCTGTGTCCGCTGCGACAGAATTTATACACCTCCACGAGGCTGCAACGCAAGAGATGGAACGACAAGAATGGAGCCGCCTTGACCGATGACAATGACCACCCTCGGTCCGAGCGCGGGGTGTACGGCATCTCGGTAGCCTCCGAACTGACGGGGATCAGTCAACAGACCCTTCGCCTCTATGAGCAGCGCGGTCTGCTCTCCCCCACCCGCACCGGCGGAGGCACCCGCCGCTACAGCGATGCCGACCTGGAGCGGCTGCGCCAGATCACCGAACTGGTCGGCGAGGGCGTCAACCTGGCGGGCATCGCCCGCATCCTCGACCTGGAGAGCCAGAACACCGAACTGCAGGCCGACAACGCCAGGTTGCAGCTCGATTCCAACTGACCTGAAGATCCGCCCATAGTTTCGGGTGCCGCGAGTCTGGGCAATAGCCAGCGGTGACGATAACTGCACCCTCTTCGAGCGAAGTCGCCTTCGTTCGCACCGATGTGTACTGCCCGCAAGATGATTCGCGACTGCTCATCGAAGTACTCGAGAAGAACGCCACGGTCGAAGGGCGCACGGTGCTCGACCTGTGCACGGGCACCGGTGTGGTGGCGATCGCGGCCGCCCGCCTCGGAGCCCACAGTGTCACGGCATGGGACATCTGCCCTCAGGCCGTGGAGTGCAGCATGAACAACGCTGCGGCAGCCGGCGTGTCGGTGGACGTCATGCTCGGTTCCTGGACCCATGCGGTCGGCCGGGGGCGATTTGACCTGGTGTTGGCCAATCCGCCGTACGTGCCGGTCGGCCCGGATCACGGAGCGGTCGACGGCCCGGCGTGGGCCTGGGATGCGGGTTGCGACGGCCGCCTCGTCATCGAACCCCTCTGCGCGGCAGCGCCGGAACTGTTGACCGAAGACGGCATGCTGTTGTTCGTCCAGTCCGAATTCAGTGGCGTCGAGCAATCTCTCGGTGCGCTCTCGGAGGCTGGGCTTCGCGCGAATGTGGCAGCACGCCGACGTATCCCGTTCGGGCCCGTGCTGACCTCACGGGCGGAATGGCTGGAACGCACCCACGGCTTACCGGCCGGGCGCCGAGAGGAAGAGCTGGTGGTGATCCGTGCCGACAAGCGGTGATTCCCCGACGGCCGAGGGTGGCGTCCGCGACGTACGTGTCACGGCAGCCGGGCCGATCATGGTCCAGGGACCGGTGCGGGTCGAGACACCCGACGGGACGACGGTCGAGTCCGACCGATTCATGGTGGCGATCTGCACGTGTCGGCGTAGCAAGACCTATCCGCTGTGCGATACCAGCCACCGCAAGCGGCGTCGCACCGAACGACGATCAGACGAGCCGTCGGCGTAACGAACTCCGGCCGGACACCCAGCTCTTCATCATGTGGGCGGCCAACCGCTCCTCGACCAGATCACGAGCCCGGATCCCGAACACCACGTCGCGGTCCAGGTGCGGCTCCCTGGCTACCAGGTCGCCCACCACATCGGTGCGCACCACCTGCTCGTGTACCGCGTCGGCCTCGACGTGCTCTGCGTAGAAGCGCGTGCAGGCCTCGGGCGCGCCCATCCGCTCCAGAGCCTGGACCAACCGGTGCGATCCCGGCGGTGAGGTGATCTCCGTCGACGCGAAGTGACCGACCGCCGCGCCGCGGCTGCTGCGGTGCAGGCCGAACATCGACATCAGGTTAACCACGACCAGCGACTCCGCAGGAACGTAATCCAGGTAGGCCAGATACCTGGAGTCAAGGCCTGCCGCACCAAGCAGGTCTGCGAAGAGCTGTTGATGAAGCCGGTCGCCGCGACCGGCGCCGTACTCGTCGAATTCGATCGCGACGAAGGCCGCCTTCGCCTGACCAGAAAGGCGAGGTATCAACCAGGCGTGCGGGTCGCCTTCCTTGAGGTGGTAGATCGAGCGGTGGACGAAGTATTCGCGCATTTGCTCCCAGGTACCTTCGTCGCGCAGGAAGTACGAAAGGCCTTCGCCGTCAACGGGTTCGACCGACAGGGCCTCCATCTCAGCCAGGGCCGTGTCCCCCTCGTCGGGCTCACCGACCTCCTGCCGGAGGGCGTCTTCAAATGCCTGCTCCAAGGTCGCGCGCAGATGCAGCAGCCCCGCGTCCCACTCCCATCGTTCGTCGACACCGGCGAACCCGCGGTAATGCAACTCGTAACAGACGTGAAGCGCCATATGCAGATCGAGGCCGTAGGGATCCGCGTTGCCCACCGGCGCATCGATGCGAATCAGATTTCGGCGGGGCGGTCGACCGGCGATCAGTTCGAGCACCGTCGCAGACAACGGCCCGACAGCGGTCGGCAACTTCGGATCCTTGAGTGAAGACATGGCTAGCACCTCTGTTGCTTACCCCCAGAACAGCAGGAGAAACCGACCCGCCGCGGCCGTTGAGACCTGTCCCACATTGTCGCGACCGACGATTACTCATCCGCCCCGGACGGGTACGCGATCAACAGGTGCACCCTAGCGCCGGAAATCAATCAAAGCCGAAGGGGCGAACCCATATGACCACACCCAGCACTAACACCCTCATCGCGCAGTTGCGTGCCCTGCTCGACCTGACCAACACCGAAATCCAGGTCGCCGAGACCCGCGTGGCGCAGGCAAGAACCGATGCAGTCCGACGGGAGCTCACGCAGAACGCGGCCAACGGCCGTGAGCGCGCAGAGTCGATCGAAGAGGCCATCCGCACGCTCGGCGGTCACCCCGACGTGATCGGGCCATTCCTCGGGCGGGCCGCCGCGGCGGTCAAGGCACTGACCGAGCAAGCCCAGCCGTTCGACGAGGCACTCCTCGGTGACCTCGCGCTCGAACACCAACTCTTCGACCGCGCGCGCTACGTCAAGGCCCTTGCGGTCGCCGCGCACCAGCCCGACGTCGAGAACCTGGCGACGCGCCTGATCACCGCGCACGCCGCGACGGTGGACTGGTTGACCACCGTGCTCGCCGAGGATGCGCTCGGCGGGCCGGCCGCCCTTCGCCGCACCCCGCTGCAGGCCGCTGCCGGAACGGCCATCCAGCTGATCAACGTGCCGGTGAACTGGTCCGTCCGGAGTCTGGACAAGGCCGTGGAGACCGTGCGCTCAACGCCCATCGCGCTGAGCGAACTGGTCAACCGTGGCAAGCGGGCGGGTGACGTGGCGGCCAAGACCGTGTCAGCGTCGCGGGACGCTGCGCTCGAGACCGCGGAGAACGTCATCCGTGACGGCGGTGCCGAGCAGGCCGCCGACGTCCTACATTCGGTGCGCGCGGCCACCGGTGTCCTCGATCCGGCCGAGTTGCCGATCGATGGCTTCGATGACCTCAACGTGACCGAGGCCGTCAACGCGATCAAGGCGTTGACCGATTCCGCCGACGTTCGGGCGATCCTCGCCTACGAGGAGGCGCACAAGCAACGCCAAGGCGTCATCTCCGCCGCTCAGGCTCGAGTCGCGCACATCGCACAGGAAGTGGTCGGGATCAGCTAAACCCCGATTCCACCCAAACACCACCGAAGAACCCCGCGGCCATGATGGGTCGCGGGGTCTTCGTTACGCGCTTTCCTTCACCCAGTTGCGCACACCTGGCAGATAACCCGCGGGCTTGTCCCCCACCTTGACGCCGGGACTGATGAGCTGGTTCTGATAGCGAGGGGTGAACATCTGGTACACCGACTCCGGCGTCACCTCACTGGCGCGATCGAGTTCCGCGCGTAACTCCGCAGGCAGCTCGAAGTCCAGCGCCGCCATCGTCGAGCCGAGCTGATCGGCGCTACTCGCGCCGACGATCGCGGACGCGATCCCCGGTTGGGTGGCGACCCAGTTGATCGCGACCTGGGCCATCGTCACACCCAGTTCGCGTGCGACGACCTCAAGCGGTTTGAGGAGTTGCCAGTCGCGGTCGGTCAGCGACAATCCCGATGCCCCAGTGATACTCAGCCGCCCGTCGCCTACCACCCCTCGTGCGGCGTAGCGGTACTTCCCGCTGAGGAAGCCACCGCCGAGTGGACTCCATGCCGTGATGCCGAGGCCGAGGGTCTGCGCCATCGCCACGTGCTCCATCTCGATCTGCCGCTGGACAAGCGAATAGGGCAGCTGGAGATTGATCATCGGTGGCAGCGAGTGGGCTCCTGCGAGGGTCTGAGCTTGCGCGGCATACCAACTCGGCACGTCGGAAAGGCCTGCGTACCGAATCTTGCCTGCCCGCACCAGATCGTCGAAGGTGCGCAGGACCTCTTCGACCGGCGTCAGCCGATCCCATGTGTGCAGCAGGAAGAGATCGACGTAATCGGTGCCCAGCCGGCGCAAGGACTCGTCGAGGGCGCGAATCATGTGTTTGCGGCCGTTGCCGCCCGCATTCGGATCGCCAGGCTCGACGCTGTTGGTGAATTTGGTGGTCAGCACCATTCGGTCACGCACCTTCGCCTCGGCGATGAGCGCGCCGAGAATCGTCTCGCTCTCGCCGGCCGTGTAGAAGTCCGCGGTGTCGATGAAGTTGCCGCCGCCGTCGAGGTAGCGGCGGAAGATCGGGCGACTCTCGTCGAGAGTCTTGCCGTAGGCGGCGTGGTAGCCGCCGGTGCCGAAGTTCATCGTGCCGAGCGCCAGCCGACTCACGCGCAGTCCGGACTTTCCGAGTAGGTAGTACTGATCGAGTGCCATGTCGGCCAGCGTGCCCTCACTAAAATGGACCTGCAAGTCCAGAAATCACCGCGCAATGGCGGGCGGCGACAGTCACGATCATCTGATCACCGCCGAGGACCGGTTCAACATCGCGATGGCCCACCAGTAGGTTTCGGCGACGGGTAACGTGCCCGTCTGGCAGGAAGCGGAGGTGGCAGTCGTGAACAGGTCCAGCGCCGGAGGTCGTCGCCTCGTCGTACCCGCGTTCGTCTTCGTGGCGGTGTGCGCCTTTGGCCCGTGCGGGACTGCGAACGCCGCACCGGTCTTCGACGTCGACGCCTACTCCGCATGCACCGCAACGACGGTGCCGGGTCCCGACCAGGATTTCGACGCAGTCGTCACCACGTGTTGCGTGCAGAACGCCGGTGTCCCCGCCCCGACGAACTACGGCATGGGCTGCGTCGCCCCGATGGACGGCGCGCCGGCTGACGAGCGACCCCTCATCGTGCTTCCGACGCGGCCCGTCCCACCGCAGGACGCGGATGCCGACGTGAACGGCCTCATCGACATGCCCATCCCCGACCCTCAGCCATAGCGGCGCGCACGGTCGTCTCTGCGCCGGATCAACCCGCGGGATCCGGTGGAGGCGGCGGCAGAATCAGGCCGGGAGGCGGCGTCGGACCGTCCGCGGGGTCGGGCAGGAACTGGACCAGTCCGGGCGGGATGACCGTTCCTGGCGGGGGCGCGGTACCCGGCAGTGGCTCGCCGAGTTGCTGCTGCGGCGCCTGGCCCAGCCCGCCGTAGGTCCTTCCGTCCCGCTGCAGGTCGATCCAGCGGCCGAACCAGGTTCCCCTTCGGACGTCGGCATTCTCGTCACCCGGCGCGACGCCGAACTGCTGGCCCTGCCCTGGTGCCGAAGGCACGTCGTTGAGGGCCGCCGCACCGTACGCGTTGTTGAACACGTTCAGATTCGGGGGCGTCCCCGGACCTGCCCCCGGCGCGGACGGCACTGCTGTCTGGCCCAGCACCGTTGCGGCGTCAAGACCCACCACCGGTGGTAGTCCAAGGGTGCCTGGAACGCCTGCCGGCGCCGCATTGCTCTGCGCCAGCACGTCGATCCCCGCCGGGCCCAGCGGAGTGCCGATCAACGGAATCGCCGGGCCGGGTGCTGGTGCTGGATCACCCGGCAGCGGCGGTGGGCCCGGGGGAAGGTCGTCGGCAACGGCGGTCGCCGGGAAGGCGACCGCCGCGCCGAGTGCGAGCAAGCCACACGTTGCCGCGGCGATGCGATGTCGGTCAATCATTGCCAGGTGCCTCGCTTTTCGATGTGGTTGCTCGATTGTCAAGCCGACGAACGTCAGACGGACTTGGTGATGCCGTAGTAGGCCACCACGTCGTCGGTGTCGGTCGTCGAGCTCGTCAGGGTGGCGTAGGACCGCAGGAACGACTGGCCGACGCAACCATCCACCTTGATGTGGGTGTCCTTGAGCGTGACACGCACCGGGGCGGACTTGAACGTCTTCTTGTCGACCGTGACCGTCGAGACCGTACCCGGCTTCGGGTGAATCTCGATGGTGCCGGACAGCGGGAACTGAACGAGGCCAAGACCGAGGCCGGTGAGGGCTCCGCCAGCGGTCGCAATGCCGGCGCCAACGTTGACACCCGCCTGGCCGATCAGACGAACCTGGCCGAGTTCGATGCCACAGCCGATCTGGTAGCCCGCCTCGAGAGTGCCACCGCTCAGGGAGGTCTTGCCCTTGCCCGTGACCGTGCCGGTGAACGTGCCACCGACCAGATACTCACGCGAGGAGAGCGCGGTCGTCAGCGGCGCGATCGGCAGCTCGGTCTCGTTGGTCGCCACGACGGTCAGCGTCCAGCCATCGGGGGTCGTGACGACACCGGGGTCGGCCGAGCCGACGATCCCGTTGTCCGGCGGCGGACCGGGGTCACCGACCGGTGCCACCGCAGGATCGGGGTCCGGTGGCGGGTCGGCGAGTGCGAGCGGCGCAGCGCCCATGGAGAACAGCATGCAAGCCGTAGCCAGCAGGGCAACACGATTCAACATTGCAAAGCCTTTCAATTAGGTAGGGGGCGGCCGGCTGCTAGACGGACTTGGTGACGCCGAGGTACGTGATGACGTCGTCGGTGTTGTCGGTCGAGCTCGTAAGCGTGGCGTAGGAGCGGATGAACGACTGCCCCGCGCACTGATCGGTCTTGACGCGCACACCGGTAAGGGTGATGCGGGTCGTCGTGCCCTTGAAGGACTTCTTGTCGAGTGCGACCGTGGTGACGGTGCCGGGCTTCAGGTACACCTTGCCCTGCAGGCTGATTCCGGCGCTGAAGGTGGGGATGCCAAGGACTCCAAGCCCGGGGGTGAGGCTGGCGCCGGGGTTGATCTCGGTCTCGTCGGAGATGATGCCGCAGCCGATCTGCTCGCCGGCCTCAATGGTGCCGCCAGCCAGCTTGGTCTTGCCGCCGCCGGTGATCGTTCCGGTGAACGTGCCCGAGATCAGGTACTCGCGCGAGGAGATGGCGGTGGTCAACGGCGCCACCGGCAACTGGGTTTCGTTGCTGCCGACGACCGACAGGTGCCAGCCGTCCGGAGTGTCCAAGATGCCGGGAGCGGCTGAGGGGACGGCTCCGGTGTCGACGGGGGGACCAGGTACACCCACCGGCTGGACCGCTGGGTCCGGGGGCGGGGGATCGGCGAGCGCCACGGGCGCCATCCCGACCGGGATCGCAATGCAAACAGCTGCCAGCGTCGCAAAACGGTTCAACATGAGTGTATCGGCGCCTCTCGTGGTCTAAATCTCAAGCAGATAACGGATCTGTCGCGTCGGAGCATCCAATGGCAGGGTTGCCGGTTGGTGAACGGACGGCCAACAAATCGCGCCTCCTTCCCATCCAGTGTGTGTGGCCAACCAAAGGCGTAAAACCGTTGTCGTGCAGGGAAGTTGATGCTTTCGCCGATCTCACAGCCACGGGACATCCGATGGATCGCCACTGGATGCCGCTCATTAATTCACCGTTCATCAACCGGACACCTGACTGATCGAACGTGGTGCCCGGATGGTGTCGACGAGGCGGATCGGCTGCCGCAGGTCGGTCCGACGTCGACGCCGCCAGTTAATTCGTCGAGGGCCGCACGTCGCGCTGTTTCGGCGGCGAGCCCGACCAGCTTGGAGGACATCTTGAGGACATCCCGCGTTCTGGAGCGAGCGGCAGCCGCGTCCTTGATCTCCCTCGGCATGGGGTTCGCCTTCCTTCCAACGGCGTTCGCGGACGAAGACCCTTCGGCACCACAGGACCCCGCGGTACAGGTCAATGCCGTGCCGATGTCGGACAGCACTCAGCCGGCCGCGGTCGTAGCCTGCGGGAACTTCGCCCAGGCCCTGGACGGCGCCTCGACGTACTACGGGGAGTTCTCCGATTCATTCGAGGGCTCGGACTACAACGACCCCGCCGTGCAAAGCAGCAACGAGGTCGGCCGGACTGCCCTGCGCCAAGCCGCCGGCGTCGCGATGGACGCCGCGAACACGCCCGACCTTGACCCGGCGATGGGCGATCCGATGCGGGCGTGGTCCGCGGACGCGACCAAGCTCCTGCTCAAGATGGCGCTCCGCATTCCTGGCGACAGCCTGAACACGACCGCGACCGAGATGAACAACGACGCCACCAACGCCCAGCAAGCCTGCGCGGCGGCCGGTACGCATGCCTGATCCGTGGTGAAGCGTTTCTTCGCAACGACATTCGCGCTCGTCGTGGTGTTGACGGGTTGTTCGGGCAAGAACGCCCAGCCATCGGCACCGCCGAAGTTGGTCCCCGCCAACGCGCTCGACGCGGTTCTACTCAGCGCAGGCGAAGTCGACTCCGTCATGGGAACCACGGGAATGATCGCGCACCCGCGGGTCGAGACGATGGGTGATCACCGCAATCTCCTGCCCAATCTCAACTGCCTCGGGATCTGGCAGGTCAACGAAGCCGGCGTCTACGGCAAGGACGGTTGGATCGCGCTTCGCCAAGAGCTGTTGCGCTCACCCGACACCGACGACTGGCACACCCTCGTCGTGCAGTCGGTGGTGAACTACCCCTCGACCGACGCCGCGCGTGAGTTCTTCACGCAGTCAACGGAGCGCTGGTCCAAGTGCACCAACCACAACGTCAACATCACCCTCAACGACAAGCCCCTGCCCAAGTGGCGAAGCGGTGAGCTGACCAAGACCGACACCGAACTGGCCATCCCGTTCACCCGTGGCAACGCCAACGGCGTCGACTCTTGTCAGCGCGTCCTGACGGTCGACGACAACGTGATCATCGACGCCCAGGCATGCACGCGCGACGCCTCGAAGGTGGCGAAGGCCGCCGCCGTAGCCGAAGCGATCGAGGCCAAGCTTCCGCGGTAGTAGCCGATACCCGCACCGAAGCCGAAGCCGTCGTCATCCCCGTTCGGACAGGTGACGTCGGCACTGCGACGGCAGGTGTGGTGCCAAAACCGTTGACGCAGTTCATCTCAACGTCGTAGCCCTGGGCTTGCAGATCGTCGATTGGCGCTTGCCCGCCGGTGGACGGCGGCGGGTCGGCCCCCCACGCGGTGGCGAACCACGCGACGCAGCGCGCCTGACGCGGCATCCCTCGCCGCTACGCCGACGGAGTCGCTGGTCACCTGTGCGAATGCGCCGAATTGGCTGGGTGTATAAAATTCCCGCATAGCCGCCTCACAGCGAAGGGGTCGCGGTTTCCAGCTCATCGAGCCGGGGAACGTTAGTCAGGTCCAGCAGAGGGCCGAACACTCATGTAGTGAAGTGAGGGTCATTCTCGTGCGCACATCCAACGCATCACAGGTAGCTGGCCTTAGTACCGGAAATGGTTTCCCCGACGTCGTCGTGACGGGCATCGCCATGACCACGTCCGTCGCCCCGAACGTCGACGACACGTGGAAGGCGCTGCTCGACGGGCAGAGCGGCATCCGCAAGCTCGAGGACCCCTACGTCGAACAGTACGACCTCCCCGTTCGGATCGGCGGTCATCTCGTCGAGGACTTCGACGGTGAGCTGACGCGCGTCGAACTGCGTCGCCTTGGCTACGTCCAGAGGATGTCCACGGTGCTCGGCAGGCGGGTGTGGGAGAACGCGGGCAGCCCCGAAGTCGACACCAATCGGCTCGCGGTGTCGATCGGAACGGGCATCGGGGCGGCCGAGGCCCTGGTCTTCGCGTACGACGGCATGCGCGAGCGCGGCATTACCGCCGTATCGCCGCTGGCGGTGCAGATGTACATGCCCAACGGGCCCGCCGCCGCCGTCGGGCTCGAGCGGCACGCCAAGGGCGGGGTCATGACGCCCGTGTCGGCATGCGCCTCGGGGTCAGAGGGCATCGCGCAGGCGTGGCGCCAGATCGTCCTCGGAGAGGCCGACATCGCGATCTGCGGAGGTGTCGAAAACAAGATCGAAGCGGTGCCCATCGCGGCGTTCGCCCAGATGCGCATCGTCATGTCGACCACCAACGACGATCCCCCCGGGGCGTGCCGGCCGTTCGACCGCGACCGCAACGGCTTCGTGTTCGGAGAGGGGGGCGCGCTGATGGTGATCGAGACCGAGGAGCACGCCAAGGCGCGCGGGGCGAACGTGCTGGCCCGCTTGATGGGCGCCAGCATCACCTCGGACGGCTACCACATCGTCGCGCCCGACCCCAACGGCGAGCGGGCGGCATACGCGATGACCCGCGCCATCCAATTGGCCGGTCTGAGCCCGCGAGACGTCAGCCACGTCAACGCCCATGCCACCGCCACCAAGGTCGGTGACGTAGCAGAGGCGCACGCCATCAACCGCGCCGTCGGGAACTCCACGGCCGTCTACGCGCCGAAGTCGGCGCTCGGCCACTCCGTCGGTGCGTCCGGCGCCGTCGAGTCGATCCTGACCATACTGGCGCTGCGCGACGGTGTCATCCCACCGACTCTCAACCTCGAGAACCTCGACCCCGAGGTGGACCTCGACGTCGTGGCCGGTGAACCCCGCACCGGGAATTACGAGTACGCCGTGAGCAATTCGTTCGGCTTCGGCGGACACAACGTCGCACTCGCCTTCGGAAAGTACTGAGCCCCAACCAATCCCGACCCAGAAATCGTCGAGAGGACGAGCTTGGCCCATGGCGCTGAAAACGGACATCCGAGGGATGCACCACGAATACCCCGACTACTTCGAGGTTGGGCGCGAGAAGATTCGTGAGTTCTGCGCGGCGATCAAGTGCGACGACCCGGCCAGCCTGGACGACGGGGCCGCCGCCGAACTCGGGTATTCCGGCGTTCTCGCTCCCCTGACGTTCATGACGCTGTTCGCGATCCTCGCCCAGAAGGACTTCTTCAAGACCGTCGACGTCGGCCTGGAGACGATGCAGATCGTCCAGGTCGACCAGAAGTTCGTCTACAGCCGCCCCGTGGTGGCGGGCGACAAGCTCTGGTGCCACTTCGACATCGTGTCCGTCCAGGAACGGTTCGGTGCCGACATCGTTGTCAGCAAGAACACCTGCATGCACGACGACGGCCAGATCGTGATGGAGGCCTACACCACGCTCATGGGCCAACAGGGCGAGAACTCCGCGAAGATCGACTTTCTGTAGGACCGCAACGTCCTACGCGGCGCGCGGGTTCTCCAATACGACTGAGACACCCTGGCCCGACCCGATGCAGACGCCGATGACCCCGTAGCGGGCGTTGCGCTCACGCAGTTCGGTGGCGAGCGTCAGTACGTACCGCGTCCCGGTCGCGCCGAACGGATGCCCGATGGCGACGGCCCCGCCGTTGGGGGTCAGCTTGTCGTCGGGAATGACGAAGCCGCCCAATTGATTTGGAAGCTCCCGGAGGACACCGAGAGCCTGGGCACTGAACGCCTCGTGCACCTCCCACACGTCTATCTGCTCCGGCGTCAGGCCGGCGCGGCTGATCGCGAGCGGAATCGCCCACGCGGGCGCCAACCCCATGAAGAGCGGATCGATTCCGTACACCGCCGAGGACACCACGCGCGCAAGGGGTTCGACGCCGAGCTCGCTGGCGCGCTCTCCGGAGGCGATGACGACCGCGCTGGCTCCGTCGGTGAGCGGCGTCGAGTTCGCCGCGGTCATCTGGGTGGTCCCCGGTTGGGCGGACAGCTTCGCCAGCGACTCGGCCGTCGTGTCGTCGCGGATGAACTCGTCGTGCTCGAACACGACTTCCGGCGTCTTCCTGGTCGCCGGGATCGTCACCGGCATGATCTCCTTGGCCAGCCGCCCGGAGTCGCGGGCTGCCTTGGCGTGTCGCTGCGATCGCAGCGCGAACGCGTCGATCTCCTCTCGGGTCAACGCATACCGATCGGCGACGTTCTGTGCGGTCTCGATCATCCCGATGTAGGCATTGCGTGCCAGCAGCGCCGGGTTCGGTGGGCCGCCCGCACCCGCCCACATGGTGTCCAACATGAACACCGGCCCTCGCGGGCTGAACGCCGCGTCCCCCTTCATCAGCGCCCACCCGGAGCGGGACATCGACTCGACGCCGCAGGCGATGCCGACACCGAGGTCGCCCGCTTTGATGGCATGGCTGATGTTGACCGTGGCGCTCAGCGACGAGCCGCAGAAACGGTTGATCGTCGCCCCCGCGACGGTGTCGGGAAAGCCGGCTGCCAGCGCGGCCCACCTGCCGACGTCTCCCATGCCTTCGTGGGCCGGATTCACGCAGCCGGCGACGATGTCCTCGACCTCGCCCAACTCGACACCCACTCGGTCGCAGGCGCCCTTCATGGTCATCCCGAGCAGGTCGTCGGTGCGAATGTGAGACAGCGTGCTGCCGTAGCGCGCGAACGGCGTCCGCACGCCGCCGAGGATGAATGCGTCAGACATGGAGCACCGCCATCTGTGGACCGATCGGTTCAGTTAGCCTGAACCGATCTCGCGGCGGTGTCAACGTATCGTTCCTCCCAACCGACGACGGAAGCGACCTATGACGGATAGCCAATTCACTACGCATGCAAGACTTTTCGATCTGAGCGGCAAGAATGCCCTGGTCACCGGCGGCACCAGGGGCATCGGCATGATGATGGCACGCGGCCTGTTGCAGGCAGGCGCACGCGTGGTCGTCAGCTCGCGCAAGGCCGACGCGTGCGCTCAGGCTCAGGAGCAGCTGTCCGAGTTCGGCGACGTGCGGGCCATTCCCGCCGACCTGTCCAGACACGATGAATGCCAACGCCTCGCCGACCTCGTCGCCGAGGATTCCGACGGGCTCCACGTCCTCGTCAACAATGCGGGTGCGACGTGGGGCGAGCCGCTGGCCACCTTCCCGGACACTGCGTGGGACAAGGTCATCGATCTGAACCTGAAGTCCCCGTTCTGGCTGGTTCAGGCGCTGTTGCCCGCGCTGCGGGAGGCAGGCACCGCCGAGGACCCCGCACGCATCATCAACGTCGGCAGCATCGACGCCATCCACGTCAGCCAACTGCCGGTGTACTCCTACGCGAGCAGCAAGGCGGCGCTACATCAACTGACCCGCATGCTCGCCCGCGAACTGGGACCCCAACACATCACCGTCAACGCCGTTGCGCCGGGACCGTTCCCGTCGAAGATGATGGCGGCGACACTCGATGCATTCGGTGCCGCGATTGCGGCGTCGGCGCCGCTGCGCCGCCTCGGCCGCGATGACGACATGGCCGGGATCGCCGTATTCCTCGCGAGCCGGGCAGGGTCGTACCTCACGGGAACGATCATCCCGGTCGACGGCGGTATCGCCACGACGGCATCGGGAACCTAGCCACCGCGTACTCGACTTAGCGTGTGCCACCGACGTTTTGGGTGTTCTGGGGTGGGGTTGTGCACAGTGTGGGTTTGATCCACAGGCGGGGTGGTGGGGGGTGGTCGGTGTCGGATTGGGTGCCTAGGTTTGGGGCATGTTCGATTCATTGGTGGCCGACACTGCCGGGGCCCGCGGGGCGGGTGCGGTGGGGGCGTGGGCGCGGGTGGAAGCCGCGGCGTGTGCGCGTCGGCTGGCCGCGATGCGCACCATGCT
>JAOPWT010000514.1 GCA_025965555.1 Mycobacterium sp. | reverse complement strand
GTCTTGCCCGCGCCGTTGGGGCCGAGAAACCCGGTGACGACGCCGGCCTCGATCGAACAGGTGAGATCGTCGACCGCGCGGGTGCTGCCGACACCCCGCCCGAATACCTTGGTCAGTCCGCGTAATTCGATCACTTGGACCATGATCTCAGCTCAGCTGCTCGACGATCAGGTCGGCGACGGCCCGCATGCCCGCCGCGTTCGGGTGCAACGGCGCGGCCCTGCCGGGCAACGGCAGTCCGATCTTGGTGGTCCACGGGTCGTCCGACCAGGGGTGATGGCCCCGGCTCGCGGCACCGGCACGGACCACCTCGCAACCGGTCTCCGTCGCCGCTTCCTCGGTGAGCCTTTCCAGCGTGTCGGCGATCCGGCGGCCCGTCGCGAGGTGTTCCTCCGAGAACGGCGGAGCGGGAACGCCCTGCGGCGGTAGCAGCGTCAGGTAGTCGACGAAGATCACCCTGGCCGACGGTGCACGCCTCTTAACGTCGCGGCCCACCGACCTGAGCGACTCGCCGATCTGGCCCAACGCCGCGTTGCGCGCGTCGACGTCGAGCTGTCCGCGGACGATCCCGCCGAGCACCGGCACGGAGCGCACCCACCGCGGCAGGCCTGCAGCGAAGAGCAACGGAACGTAGCCGACGTCGTTGCCACCGATGGTGACGGTGACCAAGCTCTCCAACCCCGAAATCGCGTCGACCTGCGGGGGCGCACTGTGCTGGCGTTCACCGAGGACGTTCGCGGTTTTGGCACCTGAGAACGTCACGTCGACGAGGTCGTAGGAGAGGCGATCGGCGACGAGGTGGGCGTAGTTGACGGCCGAGCGTCCGGCTCCGGCCGGGGCGTCTGCGTCCTTCGGCCGGATACCGGGACCTGCCGCCATCGACGAGCCGAGCGCGACGTACCGCCCGGTCACGCCGTCGCCGTATCGATTCGGCTCTTCTCTTCGTGCTTCGCCGGGCTGGACGCGTGTGCCCAGAACCGCTTGGGTATCCGGCCGGCCTGACGCGCCAGCCTTCCTGCCGTGACCGCGGCCGCCATCGCGGAGGCCATCGTGGCCGGATCGGCGGCCCTGGTGACGGCGGTGGCCAGCAGCACCGCGTCGCACCCCAGCTCCATCGCCTGTGCCGCGTCACTCGCGGTGCCGATGCCTGCATCGAGGACGATCGGCACGCCTGCCCGCTCGACGATCATCTCGATGTTGTGCGGGTTCGCGATGCCAAGGCCCGTTCCGATCGGCGAGCCCAGCGGCATCACCGCCGCGCAACCGATGTCCTCGAGGCGCCGCGCCAGTACCGGGTCATCGTTGGTGTAGGCCATCACGATGAACCCGTCATCGACCAATTGCTCTGCTGCCCTGACCAATTCGATGCCGTCGGGAAGCAGGGTGCGCTCATCGGCGATGACCTCGAGCTTGACCCAGTCGGTCTTCAGCGCCTCTCGGGCCAACTGGGCCGTGAGTACCGCTTCCGCCGCGCCGCGGCAGCCTGCCGTATTGGGCAACGGCGTGATGCCCAGCCGGTTGAGCAGGTCGAGCACGCCAGTGCCGCCGTCCGCGTCGATCCGGCGCATCGCCACGGTGGTCAATTCGGTTCCCGAGGCGACGAGCGCCTCCTCCAGCACGGCGAGGTTGGCCGCGCCGCCCGTGCCGAGGATCAGCCGCGACCCGAAACTGCGGCCCGCGATGGTCAGCTTCGAATCCACCGCCGAATGCCGGTTCGCTTCGCTCCTGCCCTCCACGTCAACCACCCTGCACCGCCGTCACCACTTCCACCTTCGCGCCGTCGGAAAGCGCCCGGTGCCACTCCGACCGCGGAATCACCGCCCAGTCGACCGCGACCGCAATGCCCTTCTCGGGTATGCCGAGCTTGGCAAGCAGGTCGGCGACGGTGGTCCGGTCGTCGATCTCGACGGATTCGTCGTTGACTACCACTTTCATGCGGGTACACCCACTTTCAGCTCTGCCGCGATCGTGGCGGCGGTCCACGGCGCCAATAGGAAACCTGACCGGCCGTGCCCGGCGGCGACCAGGGTCCGGTCGTCGAGCCTGCCGACGATGGGCACGTTGTCGGGCGTCATCGGCCGCAAGCCCGCGGCGCACTCGGCGAGCTCGTACTCTCCGAGTGCGGGCATCACCTCGCACGCGTCGTCGAGCAGTTCGCGGACGCCCGCCACCGCAGGAGCAGTGTCCCTGCCGTGCTCGTACTGCGTCGCGCCGACCACCACGCCGTCCTTGCGGGGCACCAGGTACACCTGTCTGCCGTGCACCCTGGCGCGAATCACCCTCTGTGGCAGAGGCATACAGCCGCGTCGCCACCGCAGTCGCAGCACCTCACCCTTGACGGGCCGAATCGGCAGGCCAGGCCACAGTGCGGGCGCATCGATGCCGTTGGCGATCACGACGACGTCGACGTCGTGCACCTCGTCCAACGACCGCACCGGTGGCGCCCAGGTGACGCCGAGCTTCTCGCACTGCGCCGCGAGCGCTTCGACAAGGGCCCGATTGTCAACGGCGAGTTCGGTTTCAGCTCGGAATCCATGCCGGATGCCCTGCGCCAGCAGCGGCTCGAGCTCACGCGCCGTCCTGGTCATCGTCACCGGATGACCCTGGGCGGCAAGCCATTCCCCGGTGGTGGCCAGGTCGGCTGCGTCGGCACGGTCGACGGCGACCACCAGCGACTCGCGTGCGGTCACCACCTCGGGGGGCAGGCCGTCCAGAAAGTCCTCGTGCCACATCTGCAGTGAGGCCAGCCCAATCTGCAGCAGCCGCTCCTCACCCGGCCAGCCCTCGCTGTGGGGAGCCAGCATTCCGCCGGCCACCCAGGAGGCGCCGTGCTCGTCGGCTCGGTGCACGCGCACGTTCCAGCCGTCCAGTGCCCCGCGGCGGGCCACTGACAGTCCGATGACGCCACCGCCGATGACGGCCAAGGATCGCCCGGCCCCATACGTACGCAAATCCCTTCCTTCCTACGCCGGCATGACCCGGATCAGGTGTGACGGTAAGGGTGGCATCGCACCCACTCTCAGCCCCCGGTCCCGGGACTCCCGTGTCGCGTGTCCAAGGGTACTCGCCGGTCGCTAACGTTCGCGGCATGCTTGATTCATCGGGAGACCTCCGCCGGCGACTGGCGGATGCCCGGCTGTACCTGTGCACCGACGCCAGGCGCGAGCGCGGTGACCTGGCCGAGTTCGCCGACGCCGCCCTCTCGGGTGGGGTAGACGTCATTCAGCTGCGCGACAAGGGCTCGGCGGGCGAGAAGCGGTTCGGCGCGTTGGAGGCCTGCGGCGAGCTCGCTGCGCTGGAGGTGCTCGCCGACGCGGCGCGCAGACACGGCGCACTCTTCGCCGTCAACGACCGCGCCGACATCGCGCACGCCGCCGGTGCCGACGTCCTTCACCTCGGCCAGGGCGATCTACCTCTGCCGGTGGCCCGCGAGATCGTCGGAGCACGCCCGCTGATCGGGCGTTCCACGCACGACGCCGACCAGGTCGAGGCGGCAGCCGGTGAGGACGTCGACTACTTCTGCGTCGGCCCCTGCTGGCCGACCCCCACCAAGCCGGGACGCACGGCGCCCGGCCTCGACCTCGTCAGGACGGCGGCGGCACTGGACACCGAGACGCCGTGGTTCGCCATCGGCGGCATCGACGCGGACCGACTTCCCGAAGTACTGGAGGCGGGTGCCCGCCGCGTCGTGGTGGTCCGTGCCATCACCGCGGCCGAGGACCCCGCCGCCGCGGCCAGGGCGTTGAGGTCGGCGGTTACGGCTCGCGAGTGACCTCGAACGGCAGCGACGCCGATTCCTTGCGCAGCCGCTCCCAGCTGGCGGCGAAGCCGGGGTGCAGGGGCAGGTCGGCCACCTCCTCCTCGGCGACCCAGCGCAGCTCGGAACTCTCGCGGTTCGGCACCGTCCGCAGCGGCCCAGGGGCGTCGGCGATCACCGTCGTGTAGGTCCACTGTCCGCCCGACGCGGTCGCCGTGACCACGGTTCCCCGCACCACCAGCTGGTCCGCCGTCAGACCTGCCTCCTCGTTCGCCTCGCGAACCGCGGCCTGCTCGACGGTCTCGTGGCTGTCGCGGGCGCCGCCCGGCAGGCTCCACGTGCCGCCCTGGTGGCTCCACGGAGCGCGATGCTGGAGCAGCACCGCGGCACCTCCGCCGGGACGCGGGGCGCGCAGCAGTAGGCCCGCCGCGCCGTGCAGACCCCAGAAGGGCACGCCGTCCTTCGACAACACCCAACCGTCTCCGTCGCCACGCACGGGATTCAGGATAGGGCTCCCCTTCTGTTCTTTGGCGACCCGACCGTGGCCGATCTACATGGGTGTCCTCGAATGTCCCGCGCGTCCCGCCCCCTGCTCTTAGAATTCCTTTACAGTTGAGGAGTCGGGAAAGAAGCACCGAAAGCAGAGGTTCGCACACAGGTGACTGTGGAGTTGGCGCACCCTTCTACCGAGCCGCTTGCGTCGCGCTCACACACCAGACCAGCGCACCCGCGATGGTGGTTCCTCTGGACGACGCCCGGCCGGATCCTCACGATCGGTTTCGTCCTCTCCGCCATGGTGATCGCCTGCGCCTTCGCCACGTCGACGACCATCAACAACCGTCAGCAGGCGCTGTCGACCGTGCTTGACCACACCGAGCCGCTCGCGTTCGCGGCCGGCCAGTTGTACACAACCCTTTCCGTCGCCGACGCCGCCGCGGCCACGGCGTTCATCTCGGGCGCGGAGCCGCGCGCCGTCCGACAGCGCTACGAACAGGCGATCACTGACGCGGCCGTGGCGGTGACGCGCGCGTCCAGCGGGCTCACCGACAAGGAGATGATCCGGCTGCTCGGCAGGGTCAACGCACAACTGGCCGTGTACACGGGCCTGGTCGAGACGGCGCGCACCAACAATCGCGCCGGTAATCCCGTCGGGTCGTCGTACCTGTCGGAGGCGTCGGCGCTGATGCAGACGCAGATCCTCCCCGACGCCCAGCGCTTGTACGAGGAGACCAGCAAGCAGGTCGACACCGAAACCACAGCGTCGACCAGGATCCCGGCGCCCGTCATCCTGGTGGTGCTGGCGACCCTGATGTTCGGTGCCTTCGCGAACCGGTGGCTGGCCCGACGCACCCGCCGCCGCGTCAACATCGGATTCGTCGCGGGCGGCCTTGCGGTGCTCATCATGATCGTCTGGGTCGGCACGGCGTTGACGATCTCCACCGCCGACAGCCGCAGCGCCAAGAGCACGGCCGCCGAGTCCCTCAAGACCGTCACGACCATGGCCATCACCGCGCAGCAAGCCCGCGCGGACGAGACGCTGTCGCTGATCCGCCGCGGCGACGAAGGAGTCCGCAAGCAGTCGTACTACCAGCGCATCGACACGATGCAGCAGCAGCTCGCCGACTATCTCAGCCGCGACGACGCGATCGACAAGGCGGATCTGGCCGACGCCGAGCAACTGCTGCGGCGCTGGCGAGCCGCCGACGACCGGATCAACGCCTACATCGCCGTCGGCAACTACCAGGCCGCCACCCAGGTGGCCCTCGGCACCGGCGAGGACGACTCCACCCCCGCGTTCGACAAGCTCGACGCGGCCCTGACGAAGGGCATCGGGGAAAGCCGTCAGCAACTGCGCAACGACATCGTCAATGCGCGACGGGTGCTGTCCGGCGCGACGGTCGGCGCGGCGGTGCTCAGCATCATCGCAGCGATCGCGGTGGCGCTCGGGCTGTGGCCGAGGTTGAGTGAGTACAGATGAGCATCAGAAGAGCCGTGGCCGTACTCGCAGCGGGGATCGTGTTGGCTGGCTGCAGCCAGACCGCTCCCGTCGTCGACGTGCCCGGCGTGACGCTCGCCCCACCGACGCCCGCCGGCATGACCGAAGTCGTGCCGCAGCCCGTGCAGCTACCGGCTACGGAGAGCGACCACGACTGCACGGCGAGCCTGCGGCCGTTCCCCACCAAGGCCGAGGCCGACGCCGCGGTCAGCAACATCCGTAACCGCGGCAGGCTCATCGTCGGTCTCGACATCGGCAGCAATCTGTTCAGCTTCCGCGACCCGATCACCGGTGAGATCACCGGATTCGACGTCGACATCGCAGGAGAGGTGGCTCGCGACATCTTCGGCACGCCGTCGCAGGTCGAGTACCGCATCCTCTCCTCGGCCGACCGGATCGCCGCGCTGCAGAACAATCAGGTCGACATCGTGGTCAAGACCATGAGCATCACCTGCGAGCGCAAGGAGTTGGTGAACTTCTCCACCGAGTACCTTGCGGCCAACCAACGGATCCTGGCGCCACGTGATTCGGCGATCACGCAGGCGTCCGATCTGGCGGGCAAGCGGGTGTGCGCGGTGACGGGTACGACGTCGCTGCAACGCATCCAGCAAATCAGTCCGCCGCCCGTCATCGCCGAGGTGGTGACGTGGGCCGACTGCCTGGTCGCGCTGCAACAGCGTCAGGTCGACGCGGTCAGCACCGACGACTCGATCCTCGCCGGCCTGGTGAGCCAGGACCCGTACCTGCACATCGTCGGACCGTCCATGGCCAAGGAGCCGTACGGCATCGGCATCATGAAGGAGAACACCGGCCTGGTGCGCTTCGTCAACGGCACCCTCGACCGGGTCCGCCGCGACGGCACCTGGAACACGTTGTACCGCAAGTGGTTGACGGTGCTCGGGCCCGCGCCCGCGCCACCCGTACCGAGGTACGAGGACTGATGACCACCGAAGAGAAGCCCGACGAGGCCCCCGGCGCCAACCAGGACTCCGCCATGGACGATGAGGCATATCCCGGCACCCAGCCCGCGGAGGCCATGACCTACGACTCGCTGGCGACCATGCGGCCGATGGCGACCCAGGCCGTGTTCCGGCCGAACTTCGATGACTCCGACGAAATCTCGCTCGGTAGCGTCGAGACCGAACCCCACGACCTGACGACCATGCTGACGCGCCAGTGGTCGCCGATCCGCCGGCTCGGCGGCGGTCTGGTCGAGGTGCCTCGGGTGCCGGAACGGGATCCGCTGGAAGCGCTGATGACCGACCCGGTCGTGGCCGAGGCCAAGCGGTTCTGCTGGAACTGCGGCAAGCCGGTCGGTCGTTCCAGCTCCGACGGCGAGGCACTCTCCGAGGGCTGGTGCCCCCACTGCGGCAGCCCGTATTCCTTTCTCCCCCAACTGAGTCCCGGCGACATGGTGGTCGACCAGTACGAGATCAAGGGCTGCATTGCCCACGGTGGACTCGGATGGATCTACCTGGCGTTCGACAAGAACGTCAACGATCGGCCCGTGGTGCTCAAGGGCTTGGTGCATTCGGGTGACGCCGAGGCGCAGTCGATCGCGATGGCCGAGCGCCAGTTCCTCGCCGAGGTCACTCATCCGGGGATCGTGAAGATCTTCAACTTCGTCGAACACGACGACAAGAACGGCGATCCCGTCGGCTACATCGTGATGGAGTACGTCGGCGGGACGTCGCTCAAACAGGCCAAGGGTCACAAACTACCGGTGGCGCAGGCGATCGCCTACATGCTCGAGATCTTGCCCGCACTGGGGTATCTGCACTCCGTCGGACTGGTGTACAACGATCTCAAGCCCGAGAACATCATGGTCACCGAGGAACAGCTCAAGCTGATCGACCTCGGCGCCGTCTCGCGGATGAATTCCTACGGATTCCTCTACGGCACACCGGGATACCAGGCGCCCGAGATCGTCAGGACCGGGCCGACGATGGCCACCGACATCTATACGGTCGGCCGCACCCTCGCCGCGTTGACGCTGGATCTACACACTCACAACGGCCGCTACGATGACGGTCTGCCCGAGGATGATCCCGTTCTGTTGCAATATGATTCGTTCGCGCGACTGTTGCGACGGGCCATCGACCCCGACCCGCGCAGGCGGTTCGCCAGTGCTGAGGAGATGTCCGGCCAGCTGATCGGCGTGCTCCGCGAGGTCGTCGCCCAGGACACCGGGATGCCGAGGCCGGGCCTGTCCACCGTGTTCAGCCCGTCGCGTTCGACGTTCGGCGTCGACCTACTCGTCGCACACACCGACGTCTACCTCGACGGCCACGTGCACTCCGAGAAGCTGACCGCCCAGGAAATCGTCAGAGCGCTGCAGGTCCCGCTCGTCGATCCCGCCGACGTCGGTGCGGCGGTGCTGTCGGCGACCGTGCTCAGCCAGCCCGTCCAGACTCTCGACTCGCTGCGGGCTGCGCGCTACGGCTCGCTGGACTCCGACGGTGGCGTCGACCTCTCGGAGTCCATCGAACTGCCGCTGATGGAGGTGCGGGCGCTTCTGGACCTCGGTGACGTGGCCAAGGCCAACCGCAAGCTCGACGACCTCTGCGAACGGGTCGGCTGGCGGTGGCGACTGGTGTGGTTCCGCGCAGTGGCCGAATTACTCTCCGCTGATTATGAATCGGCGACCAAGCACTTCACTCAGGTGCTGGACACGATGCCCGGCGAGCTGGCCCCCAAGTTGGCGTTGGCGGCGACCGCGGAGCTCTCCGGCTCCGCTGACGAGCACACGTTCTACCAGACGGTGTGGAACACCGACAACGGCATCATCTCGGCGGGCTTTGGTCTGGCGCGCGCGCAGTCCGCGGATGCCCAGCGCGATGAGGCCGTCACGACCCTCGACCAAGTGCCGCCCACGTCGAGGCACTTCACCACCGCGCGGCTCACCAGTGCCGTCACGCTACTGTCGGGGCGCTCGGGTAGCGAGATCACCGAACAGCAGATCCGCGACGCTGCACGGCGGGTGGAAGTGTTGCCGGACACCGAACCTCGCGTGCTGCAGATCCGTGCGCTGGTGCTCGGGACGGCGATGGACTGGCTGGCCGACAACACCGCGAGCACCAACCACATCCTTGGCTTCCCGTTCACCGAGCACGGCCTGCGGCTCGGTGTGGAATCGGCACTGCGCGGACTGTCGCGCGTCGCGCCGACGCAGGAACACCGTTATGCGCTGGTCGATCTGGCCAACAGCGTGCGGCCGATGAGCACGTTCTAGCGACCCCCGAACCGCTCGCGCAGTTGCGGATCTGACTGCCACCACAGCGCGGGAGTTTCGGGATCCGCCTCGGCATCGGCGATCTCGTCGACCTGCGCAGCACGCACCTTCTCGTGAGTGGACAGTCTGCGCATGAGCACCGCCAGGAACGGCACACCGAGGACGTCGCCGACGATCCACAGGATCCCTGCGCCAACGGATTGATCGGTGCGCATGCTGGGTCCCCAACTCCGGTGCAGGCCAGCGTAGTAGCCGTAGGCGATCACCGGACCCAGCCACAGCACCAGACCCAGCAGCCCGTCACCGAGCGATTCGACCACGCTGATGCCGATCGACAGCAGCGGCGAGTACCGCCGCGGCACCGGATCGGTCTGAATCCTGGCATAGAAGTAACCGAACCCGATCAGCACCAACAGAATCCGGGTGCCCGCTGCCACCGCACCCGTCATCGATGCGACGTACCACGGCGTCAGATAGAGCAGCCACGGCACCCCAAGCATCGCCGCAGAGGTGCACAGCGGGGAGACCGCGACGCGGCACGCTCGGGAGGCCAGCAATCGGTCCAGCCTGCCCCGGCCCGATTCGGTGAGCGCGCCCCGCAAGTTGGTGACCGGCCTGCCGAGAGCAAGCAGGAAGGGCACGATGAACAGCAGCGTCAGGACCTGCAGCGCCCGCATCCAGAACAACACCGGTGCGTACACGGCGATGACGCTCATCGTCACCAGGGTCCACACGACGAGGCCCGCGGCGAAGCAGTAAGCGGGGCCGCGTTCCGTCGGACGGCACCGCGCATAACCTGCGCCGATGATCACTATGAGCAGTATCGCGGCGACGTCCACCCGCCACGATTCCGC
>JAOPWT010000505.1 GCA_025965555.1 Mycobacterium sp. | reverse complement strand
CTGTACGTGGATTGGGATGACGCGACGGATGTCGCGGTGAGTGGGCTGCGCGAAGCGGCCGGGAGCGATCCCCGATGATCCGCGGTTGCGGTCGTTGATCGACGAATTATCAACCGCCAGTGAGCGTTTCCGAGAGCTGTGGGAGCGTGCGGACGTGGGTTACAGAGTGGGCGTCATCCACGTGCGCCACCCGGAGGTCGGTGATCTGTACCTGCATCGGAACAGATTCAACATTCCGCACTCTGGCGGCCAGCACATGCTGACCTACCGCGCGAAACCCGGCAGTCAATCCGCCGCGGCACTCGAGGAACTGCGAATGTTGACAGCGAACCTCTGACCACGACGCGTGGTGGCTGAACCTGTTCCCGTCACTACCAGGATCAGTGGGGTCGGGCTGCCGACTCGTACTTCAGGGTGCATCACCTCGGCCTCCATGACGCCGATGTCACCGAGGGCTCGGGTGGCGTCTGGGAGCGTCTGCAGTACGACTGGTCCGATCCGAACCGCATCGCGGCCAGGACAATCGACTCCAACGTGTTCGGCGGCGCGTCCGGCTACAGATACACCCTGACGCGCCAGCCCAACGGAACGACCGACGTAGATGTCGTCATAATTTGCGAGGGCAAGAACATCAGGGGGTCGTTTCTTCGGGCTTGCTCGCAACCGTCGCCGAGGGGTCCTTGAAAAAGGCGTTCGTCAACAGCGTCAAGGCCATTGAGGACCGCAGCAACGCGAACGCAGCGGATCGCTTGTAGAGGCACGCCATTCTTCGAGAAACTAACCGAGGCGCGCGATGTCCCGTACAGCGCTGCAGGTTGTCCCTCGGCGATGAGTCTGGCGGCGGACACCAGTCAGTCCATACGTACGACACCGCCAACCAAGCAAGAGGAACGACATGACCGCTACCTACACCTTCGACGTGTTCTCCAGCCTCGATGGCTACGGTGCCGCGAGCGCAAACTGGTCCGGCTACTGGGGTAAGCAAGGCCCGGACTTGCTCGACCACCGCCTTGCCATGTACCGCACCGAGCAACGAATGGTATTCGGAGCCAACACCTATCGAGAGTTTGTGCAAATGCTGGCTGACAGCACCGAGGACTCGGACGTGCACGACCCATGGGTCACCACTATGTGGAGAACGCCGGCAACGGTTGTATCCACGACGCTGGAAGAGCCCCTCGACTGGCCGGACGCGACCGTCGTGAGCGGTGACGCCGTCGACGTCGTTGCCCGACTCAAGGAGCAGTCCGACCTGCCGTTGCGATCGCACGGCAGCCTCTCGATGAACCGGGCGCTGATGGCTGCGGGCCTGGTCGACCGCGTGCAGGTGACGCTGTTCCCCGTCATCACCGGTCAGACCGGACTAAACGCGATATTCGAAGGTGCGGCCGATTTCGACCTGGAGCTCGTCGAGCACCGGACGCTCGACGGTCACATCCAAGAGCTCATCTACCGACCCACCCTTCATTGACCGTGGCAAGGAGGCATCGACGTGGACCACCATCCAATCGCGTCGCTCAGTGACCGCTCTCACCGAATCGCTTGCGTCCCATCGCCGCACTACGGCGGCATCGACGGATCCAACGTGATTACCCCTTGGGCGGCAGAACTATGCGAGCCGTCAGGCGCAGGGCGGACGCGATCTTCACGCACCCGCTCCTGGCCGAAGGCCTCAACACCCTCTTCGCGATGGTGGACGCCGAAGGCGCGAATCATCCCAACTGTGCAAGGAGACGTTTCGGAGCAGAAGAGGTGAAGCGGTGGTATATCACAAGTGCAGCAATGCGTTTCGATGTTTTCCGGTCACCCGCTGTCAGCTCCGCAGCGCCTCGAAGATCTCTGGATAACAGGTATGGGCGACGAAGTGTCCACCTGACCGCCTGTGCAGCGTCGCGCCGGGGATTTGGCGGGCCAATTCGGAAGCCCAAGCAGGTTCGATCAGTTCGTCGTTCGTGCCGGCCCAGACGTCGACCGGGACGTCGAGGTCCTGTGGCGCGAAACCCCATGGCAGCGCCCACGCCCGGTACTCCTCGACGACTCCGGCCGGCTGCCGCAGCCCTTCACCCAGCATCGCGGAAAACGCGTCGAGACCCTCGCGGCGCAGGACCGCGGCATCGGCCGGCCCGAGTTCGTGTGCGGTGATCCGGCCGGTGAGCGTGGGGGCGTAGCGCGCCGCCAACGCCATGACTCGAAAGCCCAGCGACGCGATCGGCGGCGCCAGCTGCGAGAGCCGGGTGTAGCTGCGATCGATGGTCGGCAACTGTGCGAACACACCGGGTTCCGTCAGTGGCAAGGCGCCGGCGATGATCGCGACGCGGGCCACCCGCGAGCGCAGGGCATAACCCACAGCCGCCGCGTACTGGCCGCCCATCGACCAGCCCATCACCCCGAACTGGTCGACGCCAAGATGGTCCACGAGCTCGCCGACGTCGTCCGCCCAGTCCAAAATGGTTCGGCCGGGCTGCGGATCCGACCGCCCCACGCCCGGCCGGTCGGGCGATATCAACCGTATCCCGGCGGCCGTGGCCGCCGGTCCAGCCGACGCGACATCGAGGCGACAGGATAGGCCGCCATGCGCATTGACCACCACGAAGCCCTCCGGGTCTCCGTATTGAGCAAAGCAGACCGACCGCCCATCTCGGAGTCGCATCACGCTGCCTTCGGCACTGCGCTGAGTCACCATGCCGACAGACTGACAGCGCGGCCGGCTGAATGTCGGAGAATGCCCCGGACTCGAATGCAGATGGTTATCAAACCGCAACAGACAGAGGACATCTCAAGCACCGGATAGGACCGGTGGACACCTTCGAAGGTGAGTCCGCCGATTGGCTATGACATCAACGGTTTTGGGAGCCGATTCACCCGCGGCGCGGTGACAGTTGTCGCGGGGCACCGCCAACTGGATCCGCTGGGGTTGACGTCCGGCATGACCGGAGGAGTCAGCTGTCTTTCCATTGCGCCTTGCCTGATCCCCGCACCACCAGCACGGGGTCTTGCCAGTGGGGCTTGGTTTCGGAGAACTTCACCGGTGGGGCGAGTCGGACGAGTTCCCCGTAGGGGGTCTGCGCGGTAATGCTCTCCGGAACCAGGATTTCATGTTGGTCACCGGTGGGTATTGGGGCGTCCTTGTCGAACTTGCCCATGGACATGAACCACATTGCGCAGCGCGCCAGGTTGACGCGCACGTGGTAGCTGCCGCCTTCACTGGCCCGGCGGATGAGGGCGGCCTGGATGCCGGCCGCACCAAGGTAGCCGGCGATGTAGTCGTTCATGACGTGGGTCGGGGGGAACGCCGGCCGCTCGGGGGTGCCCTCTTCGGTGGTGAACCCGGTGACGCACAGCGCTTCCATGTCGAATCCGGCCCGATTCTGCCACGGCCCGTCGTAGCTGTAGCAGCGTGCGGAGGCGTAGACGATGCCGGGGCGGCGGGCGGCCAGTTCCTCGGGCGACAGACCCAGGTTGGAGATCTTGCGGGTGCGGTAGCTTTCGACGAAAACGTCTGCGCCGGCGGCCAGTTCGTAGGCCTTCTGTAGAGCTTCGGGCTTGTTGAGGTCCAGCCACACCGAGGAGGTGAACCCGGCGCACGGGTCCTGCATCAGGGCCTCGTGCTCAAACTCTTCGGGGTGGGCGATCTGCAGCACCTCGGCACCGTGTTCGGCCAACGTGCGCGACATGACGTTGCCGGCGATGACGTGGGTCGCCGAGAGCACTCGCAACCCCGACAGCGGACGTGCTGCCGGGGTGAACGGCTCGGGATCGCTGTCGCCAATCTTGACGATTTCCACCAACGGCTTCGCGGCGAGGTACTGGCCCTGAGGATTGGCTGCCCACTCTTCTGCCGTGCGCACGACGGCGAAGACAAGCTCCCTCTCGGCTGCTGCTTCATCG
>JAOPWT010000497.1 GCA_025965555.1 Mycobacterium sp. | reverse complement strand
GTCCGCGCCTGCCGCGGAGTTGGGCGCCGACTCGGCCCGCAACTTGAGTTACTTCCTTCAGCAGTGGTGGATCCCGGTGATGCCCGGTCTTGGCGTGCTGGTGCTGGCGCTGATCGGAAACATCGCGGGCGACAGCCTGCGCAACCTGATGAAGACGAGCTAGGCGGTGTGATGAAGACCTTCATAGCGACGCGAATCGGGGCGATGGCGGCGATCCTGGTCGCCTTGACGGGCGTGATGTTCCTGTTGCAGCACATCTCGCCGATGGATCCCGTCAAGGCGCAGTTGGGAGCGCAGGCCTCGGCCGAGGCGGTGGCCGCCCGCCGTCAGGCGCTCGGCCTGAACGAGCCCGTCCTCGTGCAGTTCTGGCACTACCTGACCGGTGCGGTCACCGGCGATCTCGGCACGTCGTTCCGCACCCGCCACGGCGTCGCCTCCGATCTGGGCACGTTCTTCCCGGCCACCCTGGAACTCGCCATGTACGGGCTCGCGTTCGCGTTGGTGCTGGCCGTCCTGCTAGCCTTCAGCACCACCTTGAACTGGCGGGGCGCGGGCGTACTGCGGGCGATTCTGTTCACCGGTTCGTCGGCGCCGATGTTCCTGCTCGGCATCCTCGGGTTGATCGTGTTCTACAAGGAACTCGGCTGGGTGCCCGCCAACGGTCGGATCGGCATCGCGAATCCGCCCACCGGGCCGACGGGACTGCTCACGGTCGACGGACTGCTGCACGGACGTTTCGACGTGACTGCCGATGCCTTTCACCATCTGATCCTGCCCGCGCTCGTCATCGCGATCGGCCCCGCCGTCGCCATCGGCCGGGTGCTGCGCAGCAGCCTGCTCGGTGACATCGACAGCGACTACGCGCGGACGGCACGTGCAAAGGGACTGCCGGAGGGCAAGATCCTGGCCCGCCACGTGCTGCGCAACTCCGTCGGTTCCGCGCTCTCCATGACGGGACTGCAAGTGGGACTGATGTTCTCGGGCGTGTTGGTGGTCGAGCAGGTATTCGGCTGGCCGGGTATCGGGCAGTACATCGCCCAGAGCATTCCCGTCGCCGACTTCCCGGCCATCGCAGGCGTGACGCTGATGCTCGGCGCCCTCTACGTCTTCATCAATACGGCAGTGGACCTCATGCAGGCTGCCGCCGATCCACGTATCGCCACAACAGGAGGTTAGGTGCCGAAACAGCCACTCATCGTGGGCAACCCGGTGTTCGTCGTCGTCGACATGCAGGAGGGCGGCGGGATGTCCGCGGACGAGGCGGGGATTCCCGTGATGCCGGGCCACGCCGAACGCGTCGAACGTGCCGAACGGCTGCTCGCCGCGGCCCGTGCGGCCGGCGTTCCGGTCGTGTTCTTCCAGGAAGTGCACCGGCCCAGTGGAATCGACTTCGGCCGCGAGCTCGACGGCGTCGAAGGCGTGCACTGCGTCGAGGGTCAGCCTGGCACCGACCTCGAGCCGTCGCTGCGGCCCGAGCCCGGCGAGTTCCACCTGGTGAAGCGGCGCTACTCCGGGTTCATCGGCACCGAATTCGACATCGTCCTGCGCGGCTTGAACGCATCGACGCTGATCCTCGTCGGCGGTCTCACCGACGTCTGCGTGCACTACACCTTCGCCGACGCCCACCAACGTGACTACTACGTCCGCGTGGTCACCGACTGCGTCGGGGGTTCGTCGCAGTACCGGCACGACGCGGCACTGGACGCCATGGAGTACCTGCAGACCGGTGCGCTGCGCACCACCGACGAGATCCTCGCGGCGTTCGCCGAACGTCGCGGCCCCGGCGGCTCCGAAGCAGCCATCGATTCCACCCCCGTTCTCGAAGGAGCCGCACGATGACCACCAGATTTCGCGCCATGGCTGCCTTCGCTGCAGTGACGATGCTCGCGTTGAGCGGCTGCGGCGGTTCGGATTCCGGTGGCGGCACGCCGAATGCCGCACCGACCGACAAGGTGCTGCACCTGTCCTTCCTGCAAGACCCTGGGCAGCCGCCGGATCCGGACATCTTCTACGCGGGTCAGGGTCTGCTGCTGACGACCAACACCTACGAGGGTCTGCTGCAGTACAAGGCGGGCACCGAGAAGCCGGAACTGGAGCCGCTTCTCGCCACGGAGTGGAACGCGTCGCCGGACAACAAGGTGTTCACCTTCAAGCTGCGCGAGGGCGTGAAGTTCCACGACGGGACTCCGTTCACCTCGGCGGCCGTGAAGGCATCTTTCGATCGCCGACTTGCCGTCAACCAGGGGCCCGCGTACATGGTCGCCGACGTCGATTCGGTGACGACGCAGGGTGATTACGGCGTCACCATCACGCTCAAGGCCCCGAACTCGGCGTTCCTGGACTACCTCGCCTGCCCCTACGGACCGCGGATGCTCAGCCCCGAGGGTCTCAAGAAGAACGCGGGCACCGACAACGCGCAGGGCTACCTGACCAATCACGATCTGGGCACCGGGCCGTTCACGCTGACGGCCGCCGAAGTCGGGTCGCGGTACGCGCTCGACGCATTCCCGGACTACTGGGGTCCGAAGCCGTACTTCGAAAAGGTCGAGATCCCCGTCATCACCGACGTGTCAGCGCAGCAGCTGCAGTTCAACAACGGCCAGGTCGCCGCCATCCTGCACGACCTGCCGTCCTCGGCGGTGCAGTCGTATCTGGACAACAAGTCCTTCGCGAACTACTCCCTGCCGACCATGATGTCGAATTACCTCTACATCAACCCGCACAAGGGGATGATGACCGACGCCAAGAACCGCAACGCCGTGATGCAGGCCATCGACGTCGACGAACTGGTCAAGCAGACGTACTTCGGCCGGGGCAAGGTCGCCGGGCAGATCTACCCGCCCAACGTGATCACCCCGGAGTACGCCAAGCAGTCCGTGCCGCACGATCCCTCGGTGCTGACCGCACTCGCCGGCGGCCTGCCCGCCGATCAGAAGGCCGTCACCATCGGCTACGACTCGAGCAACCCCGACAACCAGTTGGTGAGCAACCTGATTCAGACTCAGCTCGCCGCGGCGGGTCTGACCGCCAAGGTGCAGGCCTACCCGACGTCGGAGACCTTCGGCTGGATCGGCACGGACGGGCAGTCCGCTCCGGAGATCTTCGCCGCTCTGGCGTGGCCAGATGCACCGTCGCCGTACACGTGGGGCCACATCTCGTGGGATGCCGACGGTGGTCTGAACTACCTGGGCTGCTCGGCGCCACCCGTCACCGCGGCACTGGCGCAGGGTCTGCCGAACGGCTCGCCCGATGCGTTCTCGCAAGCCGGCCTGGAGGCGGTCAAGACCGGCTGCTGGCTGAACATCGCGGACGTCAACGACTTCATGGTCGCGCAGCCGTGGCTCAAGGGTGTCGAACAGGCCCACGTCGTGACCAACCCGAACTCGCTTCGGCTGGCCGCGCTCTCGGTGGGCTGATGACCGCACTGGTGCGCAAGAGTGGGGTCCGCAAGATCGTCCTGCTTACCCTTGGATGGGAGGATCTCCCGAAATCCGTTTCGGTGCACGGTAGTTCGCCCGAGTTGCGGATGCGGGAGCCGGTGCCGGGGGTACTTCTCCAGACCGACGGTGGCTGGGTGCTGCTCGACACCGGGTTCAACACCGCGCTGATCCGTGATCCAGCGCTGCGGCGGCGGTACTTCCCCTCGGTGGAGTACCAGCCGCTGCTGCCTGGTCCAGGCGAGCCGATCGAGGAGTCGCTGTACGAGATCGGGATCGACATCGACGACATCCACCTGGTGGCGCTGTCGCACCTGCACGTCGACCACGCCGGCGGGCTGAAACTGTTCGCGGGCAAGGTACCCGTCCACGCGCAGCGTCGCGAGCTCGAATACGGACTGTCGAACCACCCCGTGCCACAGAGTCACGCGATCTTCCGGGTGGACTTCGACGACCCGGCCATCGACTGGCAGCTGGCCGACGGTGAAGCCGAGATCGCGCCGGGAATCACCGCGGTACCGACGTATGGGCACACGCCCGGGCACCAGAGCTTCGTGGTGGAACTCGACGAGGCAAGTGGCGGTGACGGATTCGTCTTCGCCTTCGATGCGGCCGACCTGACCGAGAACATCGAGCAGGAGCTGGCCATCGGGGGATACATCGACGTCGAGCCCGAGGAGACCATCGAGCCGATCCGACGACTCAAAGAGCTTGCGGCCAAGAAGGGTTACCCGCTGATCCCGGGCCACGACCCGCACGTATGGCCCGAGTTGACCGCCCACTTCCACGAACGTTTCGGCCCGGCTTCGGCGTAATGGACCTGTTGATTGCCGAGTGTGCCGGACTGTGGCGGCGCACCCTGCTGATCGATGCCGACGGGTCGCGCGATACCGGCGGCGGGGTGCGGTGGCTGCAGGGCCGCACCGCCTACGTCGACTCACGCGGCTTCGCCGGGCGCCTTCAGCAGAGCGGCGACGTCTTTCACTGGCATCGCGACGTCGACCTCGAACCGCCTGGCCCGTTTCCCGACGCCGGGTCGATGCACTGGGAGGGTGAGGTTCTCGTCGAAACGGGAGTGCACGAGGACTACGTCGAGCACTGGGTCCGCGACGACGATTCGGCAGGCTCGTGCTGGGCAGTCTTTCTGCGCGCACCCGACGGCGCCGATGGCCTACTGCTTCGCGTCGGTGACCTGTTCGGCTGGGCGGGCGCAGGCGCGGTGGTCATCGGTCCGGTCGGCGGGTCGGAGTGGGAAGAGCTTGCGATCACGGTGTCCGACAACGAGGTTCAGTCATCCGGCGTGCGATGGAACGTCGAACGAAGCGAAGGGAATCTGTATCCATGACCGGTATGACGCCATTCACCTCGGTGCCGATCGTCGACATCAGCGGACTGCGCTCATCCGAGCGAGCGGAACGCGGGCGGGTCGCAGCCGAAATCGGCAAGGCTGCACGCGAAGTCGGCTTCTTCTACATCAGCGGATCCGGCATCGACGAATTGCGGTTCGACCGCATGCTCGCGGCGACCAAGGAGTTCTTCGCACTGCCGGTCGAAGAGAAGATGCGCAGCTACATCGGCCTTTCACGCTGTCATCGCGGGTTCGTGCCGGTCGGCGAGGAGGGCGTGGAGAATGGCATGACCGACCTCAAGGAGGCATTCGACACTGCGTTGGACCTGCCTGCCGACGATCCCGACTACCTGGCGGGCAATCCGATGCTCGGACCGAACACCTGGCCGGACCTGCCCGGCTTCGCCGAGGCGGTGACCGACTACTACGAGGCCGTCCTCGAGGTCGGGCACCTGCTGCTGCGGGCGTTCGCGGTCGCCCTCGGCGAGGATCCGGACGTGTTCTCCCGGCACGCCACCAAGACGCCGAGCCAACTTCGGCTGGTCCACTACCCCTACAACCCCGACGCGCAGGACGGGCTCGGCATCGGCGCGCACACCGACTACGAGTGCTTCACGCTGCTGAAGCCGACGGCGCCCGGCCTGGAGGTACTCAACGGCGCAGGGGAGTGGATCGACGTTCCGCCGGTGCCCGGCACCTTCGTCGTCAACATCGGTGACCTCCTCGAGTTGTGGACCAACGGCGCCTTCGTCGCTACCAGCCACCGCGTCCGCAGGGTCGTCGAGGAGCGCTACTCGTTCCCCCTCTTCTTCAACGTCGACTACGACACCGAGGTGAGACCGCTACCGCAATTCACCACACCCGAGGCCACCCAGCGCCCGCCCCTGAAGGCCGGGGAGCACCTGTTCGCCCAGACCGCACAGACTTTCGCGTACCTGCGCAACCGCATCGACAGCGGCGAGCTGGTGCTGCCGGAGGGATCGCTGTCGCCGAACCAGTTCGGCCAGCAGGCGCTGCAGGGCGTCGAATAGACCTCGGTCAGTTGATCGGCGCGTTGACCAGCGCCAGGTCGTCGAGGACGCCGCGCGCCGCGACAATGCCCTCGCCCGTCTGCCAGATCTCGTTGTTCACGATGAACACGCGGTTGTCGCGGACCGCGGACAGCCTCTTCCACGCGTCGCTCCCCAGCACCTCGGCGGCGCGGTCCTTGGCGGCGGGTGAGTCGAAGGACAGGTAGACGATGTCCCCGTCGGCGGCCGAGAAGTCCGTCGACTTGGATACCTCGGAGGTGCTGACCTCCTCGTAGGGCTTGTCCTTGAACCGCTGCGTGGCGGGGCGGTCCACGCCGACCGCGCCGAGCACGCTGGCGGGGAAGTCGTCGATGCCGAAGATCCGCAGGGTGTTCTCGGTCAACTGCACGACCGACACCTGATAGTGGGTGGCGTCGTGGTCGGCGCCGGTCTTGTCGGCGGCCTGCTCAAAGCCATCGATCAGCTGATTGGCGGCGTCAGCACGACCCGTGGCCGCCCCGACGGTGCGCAGCATGTCCTGCCAGCCGGGTCCTGGGGCGCCCGAGAACACCGTCGGCGCGATCGCCGACAGCTCGCCGTACGCCTCCGGTGTCAGTGCCTGCGAACCGAGGATGAGGTCGGGGTCGGCGGCCTTGATCGCCGCGATGTCGGGCGACGTGCGATGGCCCGCGGGGGCAACGGCGTGCACGACGGTGCCCAGGTACGACGGCTGCTGGGAGGACCCGTCGGGCAGTGCGGCGGCCACGATGCGGGATTGCAGGCCAAGTGCACACAGCGCGTCGAGCTGGTCACCCGAGAGGGCCACGATGCGTTGGGGGTCGGCAGGCACCTCGGTGGTCCCCGCGGCGTGGCGCACTTCGCGCGTCGGGGGACCCTCGTCGAGCTGCGCCGGGTCGGGGGCACAGGACTCGTCGGGTCTGCGCTCATTGCCCAGCACACCGGCTCCCGCGATCTTGGTGGTGCTGGTGACCACCGACCTCGCCGCGTCGGGGTTGCTGGCCACCTCCGTCGACCCCCCGCAGCCGGTCGCCAGTGTCACCGAAAGCGCGGTAGTCACGGCCGCGGCAGCGGCGATCGGACCCATCCGCGAGTTCAGCAACGGCACGTCGCCGACGGTAACATCCGGGCGCTTCCCGGCCGGTCAGGCGCCGTCGCCTGGGAGGTTCTTACCAATTACGACGGTTTGTAGGACCCAAGACGCCCAGCGCCCTCTCGGGGGATAGGATTCTCCGAGAGCAAGCGGGTAGACGCCGCCGAACTTTTGGAGGATCTGTTGGTAGCCGAAGCGCCCCCAATCGGAGAACTCGAGGCACGCCGTCCGTTCCCGGCGCGGCTGGGCCCCAAGGGCAGCCTCATCTACAAGCTGGTGACCACCACCGATCACAAGATGATCGGCATCATGTACTGCGTCGCCTGCTTCATCTTCTTCTTCATCGGCGGGCTGATGGCGCTGTTCATGCGCACCGAACTCGCGCTGCCCGGCCTGCAGTTCCTGTCCAACGAGCAGTTCAACCAGCTGTTCACCATGCACGGCACGGTGATGCTGCTGTTCTACGCGACGCCCATCGTGTTCGGCTTCGCCAACCTGGTGCTTCCGCTGCAGATCGGCGCGCCCGACGTGGCGTTCCCGCGGCTGAACGCGTTCTCGTTTTGGCTGTTCCTGTTCGGCGCGACGATCGCGATCGCCGGCTTCGTCACCCCCGGTGGTGCCGCAGACTTCGGCTGGACGGCGTACTCGCCGCTGACCGACGCCATTCACTCGCCAGGGGCAGGCGGTGACCTGTGGATCATGGGTCTGGCCGTCGGTGGTCTGGGCACCATCCTCGGCGGCGTCAACATGATCACCACCGTGGTCTGCATGCGGGCCCCCGGCATGACGATGTTCCGGATGCCGATCTTCACCTGGAACATCCTGGTGACCTCGATCCTGGTGCTGCTGGCCTTCCCGCTGCTGACCGCGGCGCTGTTCGGCCTGGCCGCCGACCGCCACCTGGGCGCGCACATCTACGACCCCGCCAATGGCGGTGTGCTGCTCTGGCAACACCTCTTCTGGTTCTTCGGTCACCCCGAGGTCTACATCATCGCGTTGCCGTTCTTCGGCATCGTGTCGGAGATCTTCCCGGTGTTCAGCCGCAAGCCGATCTTCGGATACACCACGCTGATCTACGCGACCTTGGCCATCGCGGCGCTGTCGGTGGCGGTGTGGGCGCACCACATGTACGCCACCGGTGCGGTGCTGCTGCCGTTCTTCAGCTTCATGACGTTCCTGATCGCGGTGCCCACCGGCATCAAGTTCTTCAACTGGATCGGCACCA
>JAOPWT010000494.1 GCA_025965555.1 Mycobacterium sp. | reverse complement strand
TGGTGCCGATCCAGTTGAAGAACTTGATGCCGGTGGGCACCGCGATCAGGAACGTCATGAAGCTGAAGAACGGCAGCAGCACCGCACCGGTGGCGTACATGTGGTGCGCCCACACCGCCACCGACAGGGCGCCGATCGACAGCGTCGCGTAGATCAGCGTCGTGTATCCGAAGATCGGCTTGCGGCTGAACACCGGGAAGATCTCGGTCACGATGCCGAAGAACGGCAACGCGACGATGTAGACCTCGGGGTGGCCGAAGAACCAGAACAGGTGTTGCCACAGAATGGCTCCACCGTTGGCCGGGTCGAACACGTGGGCGCCGAGGTGGCGGTCGGCGGCCAGGCCGAACAGTGCGGCGGTCAGCAGCGGGAAGGCCAGCAGCACCAGGATCGAGGTCACCAGGATGTTCCAGGTGAAGATCGGCATCCGGAACATCGTCATGCCGGGGGCGCGCATGCAGACCACGGTGGTGATCATGTTGACGCCGCCGAGGATGGTCCCCAGCCCGGCGACGGCCAGACCCATGATCCACAGGTCACCGCCGGGGCCGGGACTGTGCATGGCATCGGTCAGCGGCGAGTACGCCGTCCAGCCGAAGTCCGCGGCACCACCGGGGACGATGAAGCCGCCGATCGTGATCAAACCCCCGCAGAGGAACAGCCAGAACGAGAAGGCATTCAGTCGCGGGAACGCCACGTCGGGCGCGCCGATCTGCAGCGGAAGCACCAGGTTCGCGAAACCGAAGACAACAGGCGTCGCGTAGAACAGCAACATGATGGTGCCGTGCATGGTGAAGAGTTGGTTGTACTGCTCGTTCGACAGGAACTGCAAACCGGGCATCGCCAGTTCTCCGCGCATCAGCAGTGCCATCAGACCGCCGATGAAGAAGAACGCGAAGCAGGTCACCATGTACATGATTCCGATGAGCTTGTGATCGGTGGTGCTCAGCACTCGATAGATCAGCGCGCCCTTGGGACCCAGACGTGAGGGGAACGGGCGACGCGGCGTCAGTAGCAACGGGTCCGGCGGTGCTTCGGTGGTCATGATCGTCTCCAGAGGCTGCAGTGTGTGCCTCGTGGTGCGGCGGAACACCGGAGCATCGCCTCCGCACGCCTTGGCGAAGGAGGCAGTACCCACATCCGGACCGCCAAACCTCGGCCGAGCAATATTTCCTGAAACTCGATGTCAGCGGCCTTGAGGCGCAGAGCGAATTCGTTCCGCCACAACAATATTTGCTTCCAGCACCCGCTGGCCCGCGCGACCCGCGCCGGACACGCTGATGGCGTTCCTGTCAGCCGAAGACGTCGTTGAGGGTGACCGTCTGCAGGTTGCGGGTGGTGATGATATCGAGCAGTTTGTCGTAGCAGTGGGTGATGGTCGGCAGATTGGCATGCGCGAGGATGATTTGTTGCGGCTGAAACGATGTCTGTGCATTGGCGATGAGATGCGCTTCATCCTCGGGAAGGGAATCGCCGATGGTGCCGCTCCAGGTGGTGATCGTCGAATAACCGAGCTGGGCCGCTATGCGGTCGGTAGATGCGTTGTGGCTGCCGTAGGGCGGCCGGAAGTACGGCGTGCCGTCGACGCCGTAGGTGCTGCGCAGGAAGTCGGCGTTGCGCTGAATCTGTTCGGTGAGCGTGGCCGCGTCGATACGGGTGATGTTGGGGTGAGACCAGGTGTGGTTGCCGACTTGGATCTGCCCAGAGTCCACCATCGGCCGCAGGGCCGGTGCGTTTACGGTCCATGAACTGTTCACGCCGTTGACGAAGAAGGTGAGGCGGGTTCCGGTGTCGCGGCAGAACTGCGCGAACGCCCCGACCACGGCGACGCTCGTGCCGTCGTCGACGGTGAGCGCAAGCTGATTGCCGTCGCCCGGAAGCCGGGTCAACAACCCCACCGGCGGCGGTACCCGACCCGCAGGGAGCTTGCCCCTCGCGGTGTCGGCCATGACACTTTGCGTTCGCGTCGCCGTCGCCAGGACGGCGACCGCCACACTGCATAGCAGGGTGCGCCTGTCGATGGACGGCATGGCCGAAACCTATACCCTGCAACGCGTTTCGAGAATGCCAAGTCCCTCCTCCGAAGGAGGTTCACAGTTAGTTCCAACCTTTCTGCAATCGGACGTCCGTCAGGAAGTTCATCTCGAGTTCTCCGCTGGTTTTACCCGCCGCTCGGCACCACGCCACGCTGTGGGTCACCATCGTCTGGTGGCCAAGAAATCCCCCGTCCCGTCAGGAGACCTCCCCGACACCGGCATCCCCGCAGCGATCGCCGCCGGCATGTCGATGGCAGAGCGCCACGACTGGCATCGGTCATATCTACGCCGGTACCAGATTTCGAGGCGGAGCTTCTTCCGCGGATCAGCGGCGGCGGCGGTGGCGGTGGTCGGCGTGTCACCGTTCGGTTCCCGTGCCTACGCGCAGGATGCGCCGCTGGCGGTGGCGAACCGGCGGGTCGGGTACGGGGCCGACAGCTCCACCGAGCTTCGTCTGGCCGCTCAGCTTTCCCGCAACCCCAGTCGGACCCGGATCTACCTGGATCACGGCCCGACACCGCAACTCGGTGCGACGGTCGAGGCGGAGGTCCGCGAGCTGCTGACGCAGATCCCGGCCAGTGACGGCGGCGTGCTGTCCGCCGAGCAGTTCTACGTGCACGCCCCGGTGAACGGTCTGCCGGCGCAGACCCCGCTGTTCTACCAGTGGCGCACCGGGGACGGCTTCGTCAGCGACGTCCGGTCGGCGTCCACCGCGATGCCCCGCGCCCGCGACGCGGTCGGTCCGTTCCGGTTCACGATGATGGGGGACCAGGGCACCGATGAGACACCTACGTTGCCGCCGGGTTTGGCTGCCGGCGACTACGACGACAACTACTACAAGCCCGACGACGATCCCACCGCCGCGCACACCGCGAACCTCCAGAACCAGATCGTCGCCGCCCGGCCCGACTTTCACGTCCTCGCCGGCGACATCGCCTACGCCGACCCGTCGGGTATGGGAAAGCGCGCCAGCTTCGTACCGTCCGGCGCCAAGCTGGCCAACGGTTTCGACAAGTACAACCCCTACGTGTGGGACGTATACCTTGCCTTGATCGAGGGCAGCGCCTCCACGACTCCTTGGATGTTCGCCACCGGGAACCACGACATGGAAGCCGCCTACTCCGACCACGGGTACGGGGGGCATCTGGCGCGCCTGGACTTTCCTGGCGGCGGTCCCGCCGGGTGCCCGTCGGTGTACTCGTTCACCTACGGCGACGTCGCCGTGCTCTCCTTGGACGCCAACGACGTTTCCTATGAGATCACCGCGAACACGGGCTATTCGGGCGGTGCGCAGAACAGTTGGGCCGACCGAACATTGGCGACTTACCGGGCTGATCCCGACATCGACTTCATCGTCTGCTTCTTCCATCATTGCGCCTATTCGACGACGGCGGCCCACGCCAGTGATGGCGGCGTCCGGGCGGCGTGGACGGAATTGTTCGACCGGTACCAGGTCGACCTAGTGCTGCAGGGCCACAACCACGTCTTCGAACGCACCGACCCGATCCGGGCGAACCGACCGACGACGGTCGCCAACGACAACGGGATCGTCTACCCGGAAACCGACGGTACGGTCTACTACACCGTCGGCTGTGGCGGGCGGCCCCGGTACGACTTCCAACCGGGTGAGCAGGAAAGCTACCGCGGCAATGAGGCCGACGACACCTTCGTCGACGACAGCTACGTGTGGACCGCGGACGGCGGCAAACAGACCGAGGCCGTCGGCTGGTCCCGGGTGCGGTTCCGCAACTACGCGTTCGTTCGAATCGACGTACGGCCGGGTGCGCTCATCAGCGAAATGGACGTGACCGCGGTCGACGAGTACGGCCGTGAGTTCGACAAGCTCACATACCGTCGGCCGGTCCGCGCCTGACCTCCGTCAGCTCCATCGGAGCAGGGCGGATCCACCGTCAGACGGCTGCTGCTCCGCCCGTCCGAAGACCCCAAAGCGGCAGTGAAACAACGAGTCGACAAGCCAGGCGCCGATCGAGGGCCACTCGCATTGGTCAAATCGCTGTCGCACGGTGGCTTCTGCTGGTACCGGTGCGTGCTCAATTGGTGCGAGTTGGTGACTGCCTTCTCAATTGGACGGAGTCGTCGCGGTGACCTTGTTACCCCAGGCCGATCTCGCTCCGGAGTCGCCGATCCGATACACCTGAACGGACGCTGCGACGCTGACGATGACGACGACAGCGACGACCGCCCACCTGACCAGTGCTTTCAGCGGCCGTTCGCGCCTTTCTCGTAGGTGCACGTACGCGAGCAGCACCGCGGCCACCAATAGGCCGATGGAGAAGTAGAGCATGGTGTCGCCGAGTTCTGTGTGGGTGTGCAGCAGTGTGGTGCGACGGGTGCGGTGCGCCAGCCATTCACCGGCGTCGGTCGTCAGCGGGGTCAGGATCGTGGTCGCGGCGGCAAGGATGAGGACGAGCCAGGTGAGGTGGCGGCGCGCGGCCGGCCAGAGCGCGCAGACTACCGCCAGGATGGCGGTCATGGGTGCGAGCACCACGACGAAGTGGACGAGCAGAATGTGTGCGGGCAGACCTTGGAATGTCGACAACGGGTGGTCCTTCTCTGCGAGGGTGGGTGGTGGTCGGTGGACGCTTATGCGATGGCCGCGCCCACGAGATGTCCAATGACGTAGGTAGCGCCTAGAGCCAGGGCGCCGCCGACGACGTTGCGGGTGATCGCGCGTGGCTTGGGCGCCCCGCCGAGGGTGGCCGACGCAGCCCCGGTGATGACCAGGGCCACCAGGACGCCCGCGACGGTCACCGAAACCCGTAATGTGCTGGGCGGCAGCAATATCGCGATCAAGGGCAGGAGTGCGCCCACCGTGAAGGACAACGCCGAGGACAGTGCGGCTTGCCAGGGGTTGGTCAGGTCGGACGGATCGATGCCCAGTTCTACGTCGGCGTGGGCGGCGAACGCGTCGTGATCGGTGAGTTCTTCGGCTACGGCGCGTGCAGTGGCCATCGAGAGTCCCTTGGCTTCATACAGCGCTGCGAGCTCGTGGAGTTCGGCTGTGGGGTCCTCGTGCAGCTCTGCGCGTTCCTTGCTCAGCAGTGCCTGCTCGGTGTCGCGTTGGGTACTGACTGAGACGTATTCTCCCAACGCCATCGAGACGGCCCCGGCGACGAGTCCGGCGATTCCCGCGGTGAGGATGGGGTCGCGCGACGTCGTGGCTGCGGCGACCCCGACCACGATGCCCGCCGTGGAGACAATCCCGTCGTTGGCGCCCAAGACGCCGGCGCGTAGCCAATTCAGTTTGGAGGACACCGAATCCGTGTGCGGCTCGGGATGGGTCTCGGTCGACATGCTTGCCAGGCTAGACATCGACTCGGTTTGAGACCAGCAAACCTAGCCTTGCCAAAGGAGTTTCGGCGCCGGTGGGGCGGCCATCAGTTGCGTCAGTGCGACTGGTGGCCGTGCGAAGTCGAGCCGAACAGTGTGCGACGGGGCGATGTGACTGTTGGGCAGCCGAATTCGTCCATACTGGCGAAGGGTTAGGTCAGTAATGGGGCCGGGGTCGTCCGGTTGTGGCGGCCCATGAGGTACCGACGGCGCTGGATCTCGTCGCGGTCGCGACGTTGGTGCGCCGATCGTGGTCAGCGACGAACTCTTCACCGGCAGGTGCTCCCTTTTCGTGGACGCGGACGAGTGACGGGCGGTGCTGCCCTGGTCAGGATTCAGGTGGCGTGATCAGGGACAGCGCTAGGCGCGGGCAGCGGTCGACGGCGATGCGTGCCGCGGTCAGGTCGCCGGGTGGTATCGCGGGCTCGCGGGAGCCGTCACGCGCCAACGGGTAGCCCCAGTCGTCACGGCGGAGCACGCCGGGCAGAAGCTCGGTGCACAGGCCGCGTCCGTCGCATCTGGTCCAGTCAACGTGCAGCCGTTGAGGTTTCGGGGATGTCTTCATGCGGTGCCGGCCCTCGGTCGCCGGCCGCGACGGTCGGCGTCGTACGCGGTGACCGGGGCGGCCTCGCAGCGGCCGGTGCGATGTTGGGTGATATCGCCGGCGAAGGTGTCCAGCGCGCTGCGGGCCATCCGGACTGTGCCGTCGGGGTGTCGGCACGCGCCTCGGCCGTCGACGAGGCCGAGTATGCGGTGCATCTCGTCGAGTAAATCGTCATCCACGCGCCCGTAAGCGAGATCGTCGAACAGTTGCGCCAGCCGGGGAAGGCCGTTGAGGCACGGGCCGCACTGCTGGGCGCCCTGATCGGCAAGGTAGGCCACGATGTCCGCGGTGCACGCGAGGCCGCACTGCTCGACGGGGAGCACGTGGACGATTCCCGCACCCGGGCTCGCCCCGAAGGGGGCCAAACCTGCGCGCGACAGCCGGGCTCCGGTCAGTTTCGCCGCGGGAATCCAGCTGCCGTGATAGCCCCCGATCAGGACCGCACCCACGGTGTTTAGATCGGTGAGGCCACCGCGGGCGAGGACGTCGGTGAGCGGCGCTCCGGTGGGCAGTTCCACGACGCCGCCTCGCGGCAGTGCCCCGGACAGGGTGATCAGCATGGTGCCGGGTTCGTCGGCGTCACCGACTGCTCGGAACCACTGCGGACCGTAGCGGGCGATCAACCCGATGTGGGCCAGTGTTTCGACGTTGTTGACCAACGTGGGTCGCCCGCGCACCCCGCAGATCGAAGTGAGAAGTGTGCGGTCGCGCGGGATCGCGGGGCCGCCCTCGATGTGCCTGACCACGGCGGACTCCTCGCCGGAGACGAACGCGTTGGGAGCTTCCACCAGGATGACTCGGCGCTGGTCCAGTCTGGCGATGCGGCGTTCGTCGATGGCCGATTGGACGGAGCGTGCGATGCGCTTCGGCACGTAGAGGTAGACCCTGTCGGCGCCGACCGCGGCGGCCGCCACGTGCAGGCCATCGAGGACCAGGTGCGGTGCACGGGTCAGCAGGATCGCGTCCTTGCCGCTGAGTGGTTCGCCCTCGGCGGCGTTGCCGATCACGACGGGTTTGCGGCCGGTGACGGAGGCGATCTTGCGGCCCGTGGGGAACCCGGCCCCGCCCCGTCCGGTGAGGCCGGCCGCCTGAAGACACGCCGTCAGGGTCTGGGCCGGATGCGTGGGAAGTCTGCCGAACCGTGCGTGGTGCTCGGTCAGCCCGGGGCCGCGGGCGGCGAAGAGTCGACGTGTCATGGGCGGGTGTGTCGGCGGTGGTGTGTGGACGTTCATCGGCGAGCCTGTGTTCGTTTGTCGGCGTATTCGATGAAGTCGGCCCGCATCCGCCACGCCAGGGCGGCAGCGACGCTGACTGCGCAGCATCCGGCGAGAGTCAGGAACCAGCCTCGGGCGGCGTCGGTGCCGTTACCGAGTGCGTGCGCCAGCGCGATCGGCCACAACGCGTACGTCGCCCAGTGAATCGCGCGGAAGGCGCGCAGCCCAAGTCGATGACGCAGCAGGCTGCTGACGATCACCACGACGAGGACGTCGAACGCCAGGGTGCCCAAGCCGAGCCAGAGCGGTCGGTAGGCGCCGAGGAAGGGCACCACGAAGTCGATCAGGCGCAGCTGGGCGTAGGGGTCGAAGAACAGCAGCATCAGGTGCAGCGCGACTAAGAAGGTTCCAGTCAGTGCGGCGACGCGGTGGAGGTCGGCGACGGCGAAGCGGGGCAGCGCGGCAAGCCGACGTCCCGACCGAGTCGCGATGCCCAGTGCCAGCGAGATCGTCAGGAACATCAACGCAGTGATGCCGGTGCCGCGACCCAGCGCCCACAATGCTTCACTGGTCAATGCCAGGCCTCCGGATCAGCCCGGGGCCAGCCGCCGACCGTGTGCACGACACGGTCCTGGTCGACCAACCTGGCCGTCATGCCCAGTTCTCGAATCCATTCCAGCGCCGACCACCCTCGCACGATCGCCGCGGTGGAGACCGTGTTGGCGGCGTAGCAGGTGTGTGCGGCGACGCTGACCGTGCGCCATACCGGGTCCGCGGGGCGGCCGGTCCGCGGGTCGAGGATGTGGTGCAGCAACTCGTCACCGCGGCGCCAGCGGCGGTGAAGGGTGCTCGAGGTGGCCAGCGCCGTCCCGGACGGCAACGCGACCGCACCGTCTGGATCATCGTCGGCGTCGTGGATCAGGACCTGCCAGCCGGCGTCAGGCGCCGGTCCGGCAGTGGCGATGTCGCCGCCGAGGTTGATCAGCACACCACTGCCGGTGACTTCGTGCACCCGTTCGGCGCACTGGTCGGCGGCGACGGCCTTCGCGGTGGCACCGAGGTCGAGCAGCGTCCCGGGCGGCACGGTGACGACCCGGTCGGCGAGGGTGACCATCGACCAGACCGCCGGCGCGAGAATCGAGACGGTGCCCGGGCCCATGTGATGTGGAGTCGTCACGTCGCGGTGGTAGCCGAGCCCGACTAGCGCGGCGCCGACCGTCGGGTCGACGTCACCGTCGGTCTGTCGGGCGGCGGACAAAGCGGC
>JAOPWT010000490.1 GCA_025965555.1 Mycobacterium sp. | reverse complement strand
TCACGGTGGCGGTGGCGTCGGACTTTCACTCCGTGCGTGATCTGGCGGCGGTCGACGATGGGACGCTCCGCTACGCCGGGACCGTGGACGGGCTGACGGGTCTCATCGCCGACATCGACGCCGCAGGCGTCGCGGACGGGGTGACGCTCATTGCAGCCTCCCCCCGAGTGGATCTGCATCGGTTGGGTCAGGACGTCCTGCGACGGCTGGCCCTGCGAGGCAGGCAGTCCGCCTGACGGGGCGCCCGGTGACGAAGTGGATCGTCGCGAGGTGGCCCATCAGCAAACGCCGTGGCGGGGTGCTCACATTCGCCACCCGGCCGACTGATTGACCTCACCGACGGCTTGGTCGCGATCGCTGCCGTCATCTCGTGCCATTCGGTAGCCAGCAGTGTCGTTCGACGAGCAATGGCGCGGGTTCGACCCATGCTGAACGTCTCCCGTGTGTAGCCACGAAATGCAGGCAGGCTCGGACTCCAATTTCCGCAAATTCATACTTCGGTAACTAGTGGCACCTGACGTGCGTAGTTAACTATTCGAAGCTATCCTTTTTAGCGCGCCTAACTGCGGCCCAGGTCCGGCAGTGATTGCGGAATTCCGACCCTCGTGATCCCAGCAAGGGAATTGCCTGCTCGGGGATGCGGCACCGATCGATCACGAACCCGCATGGCGTGGCAATGACGCCTCAGTGTGGACCCAAAATGAAGCTAGCCAAGACGTGAACGGTGAGGTGTAGTTAACGAATGACGCAGGATGTGACGAGTGCCACAGCCGCGCCGACGGTGTCGGAAACGCCTGTCGCACGCCCCGCCAGAGCCCGCATCATCGGTCTCGACGGCGTGCGAGGACTTCTATGCCTGAGCATTGCCATAACCCACGTGACTGGCCATTACTCACCAAAGACTGCGGCCACTTGGCAGACGAACGTCTTCGGCTTCTCATTGGTGTACTTCTTCGTCCTCAGCGGATTTCTACTGTCGCTTCCGTTCATTCGTAATCTGATCAAGGAACGCACGTCCGCAACCCTGCCGAATGTCACCGACTACGCGGTGCACCGACTCGCCAGGATCATGCCGGCCTACGTGCTGATCTTCCTCGTCGTGAATTTCGTCCTGCAGGTGTCCTACGTCCAGAACCCCGCGCTGCAGCCGCTCGGCACCGACGACGGCACGGGCATGATCACGGACCCCGGAATGCTCCTCGCAAACCTGACTCTGACGCAGTCGTACTTCCCGGCGTACATCCAGACCGGCATCAACCCGTCGTGGTCTTTGACCCTGGAGTACGCGTTCTACGCCTCACTGCCGCTGTGGTTCCTGGTGGTCTTCACGATGCGCAAGCGCACGACCGTCAACCCCCTGGTGCTGGCCACCGCGGTGCCCGCATTCCTGCTCGTCATCGGTCTGGTCGGCCGAGCGTTCATTCCGCTGGTCTTCGCGCACGCCGGCACCACCGACTTCAACCTGCTGAACTGGGGCCCAAACTGGGCCGCCGTGTTCACCAAGAGCTTTGTGACGAACGCCGACAACTTCGCGCTCGGGATGTTGGCCGCCATCACGTTCGTCGCCATGGAGCGGGGCGACCTGCCCGAACGATTGAGTCGCCGCATCCGGATGATCAGCGCGGTCGCGATCCTCCCGGTGCTGCTCGGGTGCGGGGTGCTTCTGATCGTCGCGAGTCAGTTCGTCACGGCCGGGGTCGGCATCGTCGCCGCGTTGATGATCCTCGTCATCGTGGCCCCCTTGGCCCGGCACCAGAAGACCAGGCTCGCGACAGTGCTGGACTTCAGGCCGATCCGCTTCGTCGGCGAGATATCGCTCTCGGCCTATCTCTGGCACTTCCCCGTTCTGCTGATGCTGGGTCGCCTCGGCTGGATGGCTGGTGACACCCTGCCGGGAATGCTGATGAACATCGTGCTGGTTCTCGCCGTGACCATCCTCGCCGGCGCGATCACCTACTACCTCGTCGAGAAGCCCGCGATGAACTACGCGAAACGCGTTCGGTCCAGGAAGAAGGCACCGGCACCCGGAGCAGCGGTCGCCTGACGCCGCCCGCACGGGTTTGTACAGTGCGGAGCGATGAATCGTTTCCGCTACTGCGTCATCGGGGCAGGCATCGTCGGCCTGTCGACGGCGCATCACCTACTGCTCGCCGAACCGGGCGCATCCGTCGTCGTGCTCGAAGCCGAGGCGTCCGTTGCCGCCCATCAGACCGGGCACAACAGCGGCGTCATCCACTCGGGCATCTACTACGAGCCCGGCAGCCTGAAGGCCAGATTCTGCAAGGCGGGGGAGCGGGCGACGAAGGAGTTCTGCGCCAACTACGGAATCGCCTTCGACGAATGCGGAAAGTTGATCGTGGCCACCACCGCAGCCGAACTGGCGCGCATGGCCGCGCTCGAGCAGCGGGCCGAGGTCAACGGCATCACCTGCCGACGGGTCAGCCGCGATGAACTCACCGAACTCGAGCCCAACGTCACCGGGCTCGGGGCTCTGCACCTGCCGAGGACCGGCATCGTCGACTATCGACTGGTGGCGGGTCAACTCGTCGACCTGATCGTCGGCGCCGGCGGCACGGTGCGCACCCATCAGCGCGTCACGGCGATCAGTGAAACCGTTGCGGGAGTGTCGATCTCGACGGAGTCTGCCACGGTAACGTGCGACAGGCTGGTGGTGTGCGGTGGTCTGCAGGCGGACCGGCTGGCCGAGATGGCCCTGGTCCCGATCGACGTACAGATCATCCCCTTCCGTGGCGAATACTTCCAATTGCCCGCCGAGCGTTCGGGTTTCGTGCAGCGACTGATCTACCCGGTGCCAGATCCCGAGCTGCCGTTCCTGGGCGTGCACCTCAGCCCCACCATCGCAGGCGCGATCACCGTCGGGCCAAGCGCGGTTCTCGGACTGGCCCGCGAGGGGTACCCGAAGTTCTCCATCGACGTGCGCGACGTGGCGCGGATGGCGAAATTCCCCGGGCTGTGGCGGGTGGCGAGTGCCAACGTGCGCCTCGGGGTTAAGGAGATCCGGAACTCGCTGTTCAAGCGCAGCTATTTGCGCGAATGCCGCAGATACGCGCCGGGATTGGTCGCCGCGGAGCTGTTGCCCTATGAGGCGGGTATCCGGGCCCAAGCGGTGCGCAGGGACGGCACACTTGTCCACGACTTCGTCATCGAACGGACCGAGCGGATGGTCCACGTGCTGAACTCGCCGTCGCCCGCTGCCACCGCCGCCCTGCCCATCGGCCGACACCTGGCGGGCTTGGCCAACGGATCGGATCAGGACACGGCGTCGTAGATCAACGTCGCGTAGCGGGCGGTGCGCTGCGATCAGGCGCTGGCTTCCCAGCTTTCCCGAATCTGCTGCAAGCCGTCGGCGGTGAGACTGCCGAACAACCGCAGGCGTGCCATCCCGCCGTCGGGGTGGATGTCGAGTCGCGCGTCGGTGATCGGACGGTCGTCACGGATCAGGAAGCGATGCCTGGTATCTGGTTGCAGATCGGTCGGCGGCAGGATCTCGAACCAGTCGCCGTCACCGTCGCGTCCCGACAGCCGGCCGACGCCGGGGGCGTTGCCAACGAAGTAGGACGTGTCGAGTTCGGCAGCGTTGAGTGTGCCGCGGCTCGCGAGATGCACCTGCACCCAATCGTTTCCGGAGTCACGCCGACGTGAGGTCTCCCAGCCGTCGCCCATGGTGCGCGCGGTTCCGGGCAGCAGCAGGTTGTTGGGTGAGCCGTAGAACATGTTGGAGCAGGCCGTGATCCGGCCACCGTTCTCCAGCGCCGCCAGATCGAGTGTCATGCCTTCGGCGAAGTCGGGATTCAGCAGGCCCTCACCGTGCACGCGGAACCGTGCGACGCCCCCGTCGGGGTAGATCGTCAGCCGCACATGCGACCAGCGCCGCGACGAGTCGACCTTGAACGGATTGCGGGTGTCGCCGTTGACGCCGGTGCGCTCCACCAGCGTCGTCCACTCGGTCTTCTCGACGAGTTCCTCGACCGACGGATACCCCGCCACGTAGGCGGCCTCGACCGAGATCTGCGGCGGATAGTTGCCGGTGAACCACGCGGTGTCGACGACGACGCCGCGGACCAGTCCGGGGACCACCAGCCGCACGATCGCCGAGTCGCACGAATCCGGCTGAAGACCACGCCGTCTGCGTGTCTCCCACCCGTCATAGACCTGGCCCTTGTGCCCGAAGGTCGCAGGCCGGAACTCGGCGGACCCGGGCTTGATCAGGTTCTCCTTCTCGGCGAACAGATCGTCGTTGGCCCACAGCACCGCGCCGCCCGCTGACCGGGCGGCCAGATCGGGGAGTGACAGGAAATGTGACAGTGCTCGGTTCTTCTCAGACGGGGTGCTCACTCAGATGACCCTAAGCGAGCGCGAGGCGGTTACCAGTTCTGGTAGCCACCTTCTGGCCCGAGCATGCGATCCAGCCGCGAGCGGTTGATCTTCGCCAGCTCGTTGCGGACCACCTTGCGCTCGGTCTCGACGTCGTTGTGCACGCGGTCGGCAATCGCGGTCAACACGTCCGAAGCGCCGAGGCCGCCGACACACATCACGAAGCCGAACCCGAACCTCGCGGCATAGAGGCGGGCCTTCTCGGCGAGCTCCGTCATGACCGCGGTGTCGTCGTCCCATATCGAGCACTGCTCGGCCTGTGACTTTGCGCTACGCGGCCTGCGGCCGACGTGCGGGCAGGCCTCGAGGATCTGGTCGATCGCGGACTCGGGCAGGGCGAACAGCAGGGCATCGGCCCGCCGGAACATGGCGTCGTGGTCGACGTAGGGGCGGCCGTACGACAGGTGCCGGGCCATGGTCATGCTGTTGCAGCACTCGTAGAGCGCATGTACGGCCTTGCGCTCTGGCAACGCGTTGAACGCGTCGAGGCCGATCCCTTGGTGCAGCAACACACCATCATGATCGAAGTTCCAGACGACGCCAGGGTTACCGCGTGTTACGACGGTGCTAAATCAATTCACAGCCGACTGAAACTGCAGCTCAGCTCTAATGGCCCGAGGCCTTGAAACGCTCAACTGAACGCTCGAGCTCGGCCTCGGCCTCGGCGCGGCCAGCCCACTCGGCAGCCTTGACGAACTTGCCCGGCTCGAGATCCTTGTAGTGCACGAAGAAGTGCTTGATCGCCTCTAGTTCGAACGGCGGCACGTCGGCCAGATCCTGGATATGGTCCCAGCGGGGATCTCCGGCAGGCACACACAGCAGCTTGTCGTCGCCGCCCGCCTCGTCGGTCATCTTGAACATCGCGACGGGCCTGGCCTCGACGATCGCGCCGGGGAAGACGGACTCGGGCAGCAGCACCAGCGCGTCGAGTGGATCGCCGTCCTCGCCAAGGGTGTTCTCGAAGAAGCCGTAGTCGGCCGGGTACCCGAACGCCGTGTAGAGGTAGCGGTCGAGTTTCACCCTGCCGGTCTCGTGGTCCACCTCGTACTTGTTGCGCGACCCCTTCGGGATCTCGATGACGACGTCGAACTGCACCGCCGCGGCTCCTTCACAATCTGCAAAGCGTCAAGAGGTCGTCGGGTGACGACGCGGCTCAACCATAGACGAGCGGTAACCTCCACTTGCGGGCTCTGCGGGGCGCGCGGTATCCCACGGATCAGGAGAGCGACCATCGGACTCACGCGGCCCACTCGGTGGCGTCGATCCACTCACGTATGGGTCGGCGTAGTGGTGCTGCTTCTCGTCGCCGCGGTGGTGGCCGTCGGCGCGATCGCGACCTCAAGCGGCAGCTCGCCCACCGAGGCGAAGGCTGCCGTCACACCGCAGCCCGCGTTGATCACCGCTCACCCCGCCGTGACACCTCTGGCGGACTCGGCGCCCGTCCCCACCCCGGCCGGGCTGACGGCAACGCTCGCACCCTTCGTCGCCAACCCCGACCTCGGTGCGCTGACCGGCCGCGTGACCGACGCGATGACGGGCAAGCAGTTGTGGGCCAGGGGCGCGGGCGTACCGATGCAACCCGCGTCCACCAACAAGGTGTTGACCTCCGCGGCGGCCCTGCTGACCCTGGACCGTGACGCCCGCCTGACGACGACGGTCATCGCGCCGGACCAGACCGCATCGCCGGGTCTGGTCGTGCTGAAGGGCGGAGGAGATCCGACGCTGTCGGCCGCGCCTGACAACGTCGACACCTGGTACCGCGGGGCAGCTCGCATCAGCGACCTCGCCGACCAGGTCCGTCGTTCCGGCATCGTGCCGAAGGTCGTCCAGGTGGACGCGACCGCCTTCAGCGGACCGACGTTGGCTCCCGGGTGGGATCCCGTCGACATCGACGGCGGCGACATCGCCCCGATGGAGGCCGTCATGCTGGACGGTGGCCGTACCCAGCCGGTGAGCGTCGACTCGGCGCGCTCCAGGACGCCCGCGCTCGACGCGGGTCGGGCGCTCGCGGTGGCACTCGGCCTGAACCCGGCCACCGTGACCGTGCGTCCGACGCCGGCGACGGGTGACCGGATCGCCTCGGTGCAGTCGCCGCCGCTGATCGAACGGCTGCGGCAGATGATGAGCGAATCCGACAACGTGATGGCCGAATCGACCGGTCGTGAGGTCGCCGCGGCGGTCGGCAGGCCACAGAGCTTCGACGGCGGTGTCCACGGTGTGCTCGATCAACTGTCCAAGGCGGGCATCGACACCGGTGGTGCGACGCTGATGGACTCGAGCGGCCTCTCAGTCGACGATCGCCTCACGGCCGAGACCCTCGACGAGGTCATCAATGCCGCGGCGGCCAATGCGACTCTTGGCGCCAACCACGACCTACGCCCGCTTGTCGACCTGCTGCCCATCGCAGGTGGCAGCGGCACGCTCTCGAACCGCTTCCTCGACACCGACGCGGGACGGGACGCGGTGGGTCTGCTGCGCGCCAAGACGGGGTCGCTCACCGGCACCAACGCGCTGGCGGGATTCGTCACCGACGACAGCGGCAGGGTGCTGACGTTCTCGCTGATCTCCAACAATGCTGGCCCGACGGGCCGTACGGCGATCGACGCGCTGGCCGCCGCCCTGCGATCGTGCGGTTGCGGCTCGTGAGCGCGTCCTCGTCGGTCACCGTCGGCCACACGGTCGACTGGGACTTCGCCGCCACCGTCGGCGCCAAGCTGGTCCGGCCCTCGGCGCCTGTCACCGAATACACCAAGCGCCAGGCGATCGAGCAGCTGGCGGAGTCATCGAGCAAGGCCGAAGGTCCCGACCGTGACGTGACGGGCCTCAGCGAGGGGGCCGACATCACAGAGGCCCGCATCGTCGACAGATCCGAATGGGTGCGCGCGGCAACCGAATCCATGCGCATCATGACCGGGGGCGACCAGGGCGGCGCTGCAGCGGGTGCCAAGAGGGAGGGTGGTCTCATCACCCGCCGCGTCACCGGAGCGCAGGCGGGTGCCGTGCTCGCGTTCGTCTCCTCGGGGATTCTCGGCCAGTACGACCCCTTCGCCCGGCGGGCAGGAGCGGACCGACCCGGGGATGAGCCGGCCGGTGGTGGCGAGCTGCTGTTGGTGTACCCCAACGTGATCGCCGTCGAGCGTCAACTTCGGGTCTCACCCGCCGACTTCCGCCTGTGGGTGTGTCTGCACGAGGTCACCCACCGCGTGCAGTTCCGCGCCAATCCGTGGCTTGCCGAACACATGTCGAGTTCATTGGCCGTCATCATCGACGACACCGGCCAGGAGCTGACGCAGGTGGTCGGCAGGCTCGGCGAGTTCGTCCGAAACAAGCGGGCGAGCGCCGAAGGCCAAGCGCCGGAGCCGAATTCGGAGGGGATGGTCGGGTTCCTGCGCGCGATCCAGTCCGAGCCGCAACGCAAGGCGCTCGACCAGTTGCTGGTGCTGGGCACGCTGCTCGAAGGCCACGCCGATCACGTCATGGACGCCGTCGGCCCGAAGGTGGTGCCGTCGGTGGCCACCATCCGCAGGCGCTTCAACGAGCGGCGGCAGCGCAAACAGCCGCCGCTGCAACGGGTGCTTCGCACACTGCTCGGCTTCGACGCGAAGCTCAGTCAGTACACGCGTGGAAAGATCTTCGTCGACCACGTGGTGGACGAGGTTGGCATGGCCGCGTTCAACACCATCTGGACGAGCCCCGAAACACTGCCGCTGCCAACGGAAGTCGACGAACCGCAGCGATGGATCGACAGGGTTTTGTAGCGAAGGTGCGTGGGGCGGTCGACGAGTTCGCCCGCACGCACTGCGCCGCCGACGAGCGGTGGTGCGTCGCGTTGTCGGGCGGGGCCGACTCGTTGGCCCTCACCGCGGCCGCCGCAACGGTGCGTCCGACCGTCGCGTTGATCGTCGACCACGGCTTGCAGTCCGAGTCGGCTGCCGTGGCGAGCGCGGCACGCGAGCAGGCACTCGGACTGGGATGCGTTGAGGCGCAAGTCCTTGAAGTTGCGGTCGGCACGTCGGGCGGCCCCGAGTCCGCGGCCCGCACCGCGCGCTACGTGGCACTCGATGCGGCACGCGGCGGCGTTCCGGTGCTGTTGGCCCACACGCTGGACGATCAGGCCGAGACGGTGCTGCTCGGGCTCGGCCGCGGCTCGGGTGCACGTTCGATCGCGGGTATGCGCCCACACGATCCGCCATGGGGCAGGCCGCTGCTCGGCGTTCGCCGCACCGTCACTGTCGGGGCGTGCGAGGAGCTTGGGCTCCTTCCGTGGCACGACCCGCACAACACCGACCCGAGGTTCACCCGCGTTCGGCTCCGCAGCGAGGTGCTGCCACTGCTCGAGGAGATTCTCGGCGGCGGCGTCGCCGAGGCGCTGGCCCGAACCGCCATCGGGTTGCGTGAAGATACCGAGACCCTGGACGATCTGGCCGCCGGCGCGCTGACCACGGTGTGCTCGGGGACGGGCATCGAATCCCGGCTGGACGCGGTGCAACTGACTGCGCTGGCGCCTGCGCTGCGTCGACGCGTCATCCGGCGTTGGCTGCTCGAGGGCGGCGGCAGTGACCTGACCGACGGGCAGATCCGCGGCGTGGACCGTCTCGTCGTCGACTGGCGCGGTCGGGGCGGTGTGGCGGTGGGATCGTCGCTGCGCCACCAGAGGTTGTTCGCCGACCGGACCGGCGGTGTGCTGATCCTTCGGACGGAACGCGTTTAGTCTCCCTGCCCTCCGAGCAATTTCCCGGGTCGCTACGCTCCTGCCCTCCGAGAAAACCAGCACGTGTTGGTCGGCGACCCACTGACGTGGCACGCTGTTGCCGTGCCCGAGCCATCTGCCGCGGACCCGTATCCCGGTGACATCGAGTCGGTGCTTCTCTCCCGGTCCGAGGTTCAGGCGCGTGTCGCCGAATTGGGCGCGGCGGTCGGTGCGCACTATGCCGAAGCGATTGGTGAAGGCGGCGAGGATCTGCTGCTGGTGACCGTGCTCAAGGGCGCGGTCATGTTCGTCAGCGATCTGGCCCGCGCGATTCCACTGCCGACGCAACTGGAGTTCATGGCGGTCAGCTCCTATGGCTCTTCCACGTCGTCGTCGGGCGTGGTGCGCATCCTCAAGGATCTGGACCGCGACATTCACGATCGCGACGTGCTCATCGTCGAGGACATCGTCGATTCCGGCCTCACGCTGTCCTGGCTGCTGCGCAATCTCGCGACCAGGCACCCTCGGTCACTGCGCGTGTGCACGCTGTTGCGCAAGCCCGACGCGGTACGCACGGACGTCGAGATCGCCTGGTGCGGCTTCGACATCCCCAACGAGTTCGTCGTCGGCTACGGCCTCGACTTCGCCGAGCAGTACCGCAACCTGCGCGGCATCGCGGTGCTGGCCCCGCACGTCTACGCCTGATCGCCCTGCTGGTTGAGTAGGCCGTCCGCGGCCGTATCGACACCCGGCCTGGTTTCGA
>JAOPWT010000486.1 GCA_025965555.1 Mycobacterium sp. | reverse complement strand
GATGGACGCGATCGAACCTGCCTCCACGGCGACCGAGGATGGCGGATTGCGCGCGTCGCTACGTGCGATCTGGACATCAGTCGCACCGTCGTGGGGTGAGCTTGCTGAGCACGTCGACACGCGGGGAGCCGTGGTGGCGCAGGCGATGCTGGATTCCGCCGGTCTTCAACGCGGGCAGCGCGTGCTCGAACTCGCCTGCGGCCCTGGCGGAGTAGGGATCGCCGCGGCCGCAATCGTGGGACCGGACGGTGCCGTGGTGCTCTCCGACATCGCACCGGAGATGACGGCGATCGCCGCCGAACGAGCGAACGATGCCGGCCTCACTAACGTCACGACCCGCGAAGTGGACCTCGAGCGAATCGACTACCCCGAGGCAGCTTTTGACAGGGTGCTGTGCCGTGAAGGCCTGATGCTGGTGCCTGATCCCGCATCCGCCGTGCGGGAGGCCCGTCGGATCCTGCGGCCAGGCGGTAGCGCCGTCTTCGCCGTCTGGGGACCTCGTGACCGCAATCCATGGCTGGGCGTGCTGTTCGACGCAGTCACGGCACAGACGGGTATGCCCGTCCCGCCCCCGGGAATCCCAGGGCCGTTCTCGCTTGAGGCGCCCGGTGCACTCAGCGAGTTGTTGGCTGGGGCTGGATTCACCGACACCGCCGTCCGCGAGATCCGGACGCCGATGAAGGCTTCTTCAATCGACGAGTGGTGGTCGGTGGTCCCATCGCTGGCGGGGCCCATTGCGCTTGTGCTGCAGTCACTTCCCGTCGAGGCGAGCGCGGCCATCCGGGCCCGTGTCGACGCGGCGATGGCAGATTTCGCCACGCCTGACGGCTACGAACTGCCGGGTGTCAGCATCCTGGGCGTCGGGCGCCGCTAGCGCCGCGGCCGGTTCGTCGACGCCTGAGCTATGCCCAGCCGAGCTGGCGAAGGGTGTGCCCATCGTTCCAAATCTTCGTCATGTGGCGGATCTTCTCGCCGTCGAACTCCATGACGTAGACATAGTCGGCCTCCGCAGCCTTCCCAGTCGGCGGTACCGGACCACCCGTCCCCGTGTGAGAGCCGCGGAAAACGCCGTACACCGCCACGCTTTGACGTGCGTCGTCGACGGCGAATGACCGCACGGATGCGGTGCCGTCGGGCAGAGGGGTCAAAAGGTCTTTCATCCATTCGGTGTAGGCCTCCAAGGTGGCCACACCGGCGAGCGCATCGGCCTGGGCGCTGAACGTCGCACCAGGTTTGCAATACGACTGACACCCCTTCCAGCCCTTGCCGGTCTCGCACGCGTCGAAGAATTGTCCGGCGATGTCCTTTATCGACGTCATGGCACCCTCATCGGTCGTCGCTCTTGCGCCCCGCGTCAAGTCGGATCGGCTGCGGGCGCGTGTCGCGCCGCAGTCGCGTCCATGGTGTCGCGCAGCGCGGGTATCGCGGCGATCAACGCGGAGAGATCGTCTCGCCCGATGTGTAACACCTCTGCGGGCCCCGTCGTCGTGACGGTCGCAGAACGCAGTTTCCCGCTGCGGAGCACGGACTCGCCGATCACCTCGCCCGGACCTATGAGGGTGATGCGTTTCTGGCCGACGTACACCGCGGCCTCGCCGCTGAGGATGATGTAGCAGGCATCCGACGGAGTCTGCTCGTGAATCAATGGCCACGGCGCGGACCTCGAGGTGTGATGTGCCGCCTTGACAAGTCGCAACAGGTCATCGTCCGAGAACTCGTCGAACGCGGTGAACCCCCGTAGCCGACGTGCGTCTTCCGCGTGTCCCCTTGTAGCGGCGGCCATGGCGGCTCCTGATCACGAGGTGGTCCTGACATCGGGAGCGTAGCCAATGGTCGTTGTCTGCAGTTCCGAACTGGCAACGGGATTGCCAGGTTCTCGGTCTTGGCGCCGAGAGCCCCCGCTCTTGGGCCGGATCTCCTTGTCCTGAAATGAGAATGGTGTACCGGGACCCTCGCGCGGCAGTCGCGCGTTCGGCTATTGAGTAATCGAACCGACCGGGCCATGCATTGGCACGCCAAGCTAGGTCGCTGAACATCTCGGCACAATTTGCCACTGACATCTAACTGGCCGCTGCCATTTCTTCACCGGCGTCAATTTCAAGGGCCGGCCGCAGCGCGCAGGCAACTCTCGTCGAGCCGCCGCTCCGATCCCGGCGCGGCGTCGAATCATCATCGGTGGCATGGTAAGACGTTCGGTGTGCTGTTGGAGGGAAGGTGAAACCATCCGCGCCAGCAATCATCGGTGGCTATCGGCCTTCGGCGGTGGCATGGCGCGTCACTCATGATGCGGCGTTAGCTACGAGCTAAGCAAAACTTAGCCAGCAAATTAAATGAAATGTTCTCAGCGACCGCAATTTGGTCGAATGCCGTGCTATTTTCATCGCGTGTTTGGACAGTTGCCCTGCGACAGTGATCCGCGGTCGGCCCCGATATCCAAGGGACTGCGCCTGATGGTGGCGGCGGCGTTCCTCGGTGCCGGTTTGCTCGTCATGCCTGCGACGGCGGCGGCGGACGACCGTCGTCCAGTGATGGCGGCACGACGAGCAACACCCCATCGGATGCGGGAAGCAATCCGGTCGGCGGACTGACTGAGGGCATTGCAAATGTCGTCGGTGGGGTGACGGGTGGTGTCACGAAGACCGTTGGCGGACTGACCTGTGGCGTCGCGTACTCCGTTGGCG
>JAOPWT010000485.1 GCA_025965555.1 Mycobacterium sp. | reverse complement strand
TCTGGTCGACGACGCCGAGAAGGCGTCGGCGATGGGCAGCGCCGACGTGTACTGCGCGCCCAACACGGGAGGGGAGAGCTTCGGCATCGTCCTCGTCGAGGCGATGGCAGCGGGCACAGCGGTGGTGGCCAGTGATCTCGATGCCTTCCGGCGCGTGCTCGAGGACGGCACGGCAGGTCGATTGGTGCCGGTCGACGATGCAGGCGCGCTGGCTGCGGCCCTGATCGACGTGCTGTCCGACGACAAGGCCCGCAAGCGCTACGTCGAGGCTGCGGCCAGGGCCGTGCGCCGATACGACTGGTCGGTGGTCGCACAGGAGATCCTGCGCGTCTACGAGACCGTCGCGGGTACGGGTGCCAAGGTTCGGGTGGCAGGCAGCGCGACCAAGAAGACCGACGACAGGCAAGCGGCAGGGGAGATGGCGTGATCATCTGGCTCGTCGTCGTCGCGCTCGCGCTCCTGGCGGTTGCGCTCTTCATCGGTGGAGTCTGGGCGTTCCAGACGGCCCACCGGTTGGACAGGCTGCACGTCAGGTACGACCTCTCCTGGCAGGCGCTCGACGGCATCCTGGCCCGGCGCGCCGTCGTCGCGCGCGCGGTCGCCACCGACGCCTACGGCAACGGTGCCGCGGGCAGGCAGTTGGCCGCACTGGCCGACGCTGCCGAGCGGGCCCCGCGCAGTACCCGCGAGGCCGCCGAGAACGAGCTGTCGAGCGCGCTCGCTGGGGTGGATCCGGCGTCGCTGCCGGTGGCACTGGTCGCGGAGATGGCGGACGCGGAGGCGCGCGTACTTCTGGGACGCCGCTTCCACAACGATGCCGTGCGCGACACGCTCGCATTGCGCGAACGACCGCTGGTGCGATGGCTGCACCTCGGCGGAACTGCCGCCATGCCAACCTATTTCGAGATCGCCGAACGCGCCGCGCAACGCTCCGTCGGCCAGCAGGTGTACAAACGCACGTCGGCCCGCATCATCCTGCTCGATGAGCTGGGCTACGTGTTGCTGTTCTGCGGATCCGACCCGGCGAGCGAATCCGCGCCGCGCTGGTGGTTCACCGTGGGCGGTGCAGTCGAGCCGGGCGAGGCGCTCCCCGATGCGGCCGTTCGCGAGCTGGCCGAGGAGACGGGGCTGCGCGTCAGCGCGGCCGACCTGGTCGGACCGGTGTGGAAGCGCGACGCCGTCTTCGACTTCAACGGCTCGGTGATCCGCAGCGAGGAGATGTTCTTCATCTACCGGACGCTGCGGTTCGAACCGTCGACGGCCGGCTTCACCTCGTTGGAGAACCGCACCATCCACGGTCACCGTTGGTGTGACGAGACGACGATCGCAGCGTTGGTGGACGGCGGCGAAACGGTGTACCCGCTACAGCTCGGCGAGCTGCTCGCGGAGGCCAACGTGCTGGTCGCCCCAGGGTCGGCCGGGCCTGCCAGGGAATTGCAGTCGATCAGATAAGAGCGTGGCCAGCTGCGGAACAAACCGATTTGGCCCGGCCACTAGACTGATTCAGTACTGATTTGGAGGAGATTGCTGTGGATATCGGTGGGCAGGAGCGTAGCGACCGGGGTAGTGGCGGCGCCGAAACCCCGCAGACAGGCACCGCGCGCGTCAAGCGCGGAATGGCCGAGATGCTCAAGGGCGGCGTCATCATGGACGTCGTCACACCCGAGCAGGCGCGCATCGCCGAGGGAGCCGGTGCCGTTGCGGTCATGGCCCTGGAACGCGTGCCCGCGGACATCCGCGCCCAGGGCGGTGTATCGCGGATGAGCGACCCCGACATGATCGAGGGCATCATCTCGGCGGTGACCATCCCGGTGATGGCCAAGGCGCGCATCGGGCACTTCGTCGAGGCACAGATCCTGCAGAGCCTGGGCGTCGACTACGTCGACGAGTCCGAGGTGCTCACGCCCGCTGACTACACCAACCACATCGACAAGTGGAAGTTCACCGTGCCGTTCGTGTGCGGCGCCACCAATCTCGGCGAGGCGCTGCGTCGGCTGACCGAGGGTGCGGCGATGATCCGGTCCAAGGGCGAGGCCGGCACCGGTGACGTCTCCAACGCGACCACCCACATGCGCAAGATCGGCGGCGAGATCCGTCGGCTGACGTCGCTGTCGGAGGACGAATTGTTCGTGGCGGCAAAGGAACTGCAGGCACCGTATGAGCTGGTGGCCGAGGTGGCGCGGGCGGGCAAGCTACCGGTCACGCTGTTCACCGCAGGCGGTATCGCCACCCCGGCCGACGCGGCGATGATGATGCAGCTCGGTGCCGAGGGCGTGTTCGTCGGCTCTGGCATCTTCAAGTCGGGCGATCCGGCTGCCCGCGCGGCCGCGATCGTCAAGGCGACCACCTTCTATGACGACCCGGACGTGCTGGCGAAGGTGTCGCGGGGACTCGGCGAGGCCATGGTCGGCATCAACGTGGAGGACATCGCACAGCCACATCGGCTCGCCGAACGCGGCTGGTAATCGCCACGTATGTCGATCGAAGAGATCCTCGGTCTCGAGCAACTCGAGGTCAACATCTATCGCGGTGGTGTGTTCAGCCCCGAATCGGGTTTCATGCAGCGCACTTTCGGCGGTCATGTGGCGGGCCAGTCGCTGGTCTCGGCGGTCCGCACGGTGGACCCGAAGTACCAGGTGCACTCATTGCACGGCTACTTTCTGCGACCTGGTGACGCCAGGGCTCCGACGGTCTACCTGGTCGAGCGGTTGCGCGACGGCGGCTCGTTCGCGACGCGACGGGTCAGCGCCGTGCAGCACGGCGAAACCATCTTCTCGATGTCGGCGTCGTTCCAGACCGATCAGAGCGGCATCGAGCACCAGGACGCCATGCCCGCGGCGCCACCTCCCGATGACCTACCCGGCTTCCGGTCCGGCGGTGCCTTCGACGAAGCGGGGTTCGCCCAGTTCGCAGAATGGGACGTCCGCATCGTCCCTCGCGATCAGGTCGCGGTGTTGCCAGGCACGGCCTCCCAACAGCAGGTGTGGTTCCGCCACACCGACCCCCTGCCCGACGACCCGGTGCTGCACATCTGTGCGCTGGCGTATCTCAGCGATCTCACCCTGCTGGGTTCGGCACAGGTCAATCACCCCGACGAGCGCAAGCACCTGATGATCGCCTCGCTCGACCACGCCATGTGGTTCATGCGTCCGTTCCGGGCCGACGAATGGCTGCTCTACGACCAGTCGTCGCCGTCGGCATGTGGGGGCCGGTCGCTGACGCAGGGGAAGCTCTTCAACCAGTACGGCGAGATGGTCGCGGCGGTCATGCAGGAGGGTCTGACCCGGTACAAGCGCGACTTCACGCCGTCCGTCAAGTGACGGCGCGCGTCGGTGTCCTTGCGCTGCAAGGAGATACCCGAGAACATCTGGCGGCGCTGACGGAAGCCGGTGCCGAGGCCGTCACCGTGCGACGCCGTGCCGAGTTGGACTCCGTCGACGCCCTGGTGATTCCCGGCGGGGAATCGACGGCCATGAGCAAGCTGCTGCGTGAGTTCGACCTGCTGGAGCCGCTGCGCGCACGGTTGGCCGACGGCATGCCTGCCTACGGCTCGTGCGCGGGCATGATCCTGCTTGCGACCGAGATCGCCGACGCGGGGGTTCCCGGCCGGGAGGCGCTGCCACTCGGCGCGATCGACATGACCGTGCGGCGCAATGCCTTTGGCAGGCAGGTCGACTCGTTCGAGGGGGACATCCCGTTCGAGGGGCTCGTCGGACCCATGCACGCGGTGTTCATCCGCGCACCATGGGTCGAGCGGGTCGGACCGTCGGTCGAGGTGTTGGCGCGCGCGGCCGGACATCCCGTCGCGGTCCGGCAGGGGCGGACGTTGGCCACGGCGTTCCACCCCGAGATGACGGGCGACCGTCGCGTGCACCGCCTCTTCGTCGACTCGCTCTCCCAATCCTGAGCGCGCCGAAGTCGCGGGGTCGTCAGATCAGGACGGGCAGCAGCAGCCGCGACGACGAGCGGATCGTGTTGATGCTGCTGGTGCCCACGCTGGCGTGCCGGAAGTTCATGATGGCGGGCGTCTGGGGGTTCTGATCGTCGCTGGTGATGGTCAGCCGGAGGCGATCACCGGCTTCGAAGCGACGGGCATTGGGCACCAACGGAATTCGATACTCGATGTCTTCTCCGATGGGCACTGCCGCCGGCGTCCGGCACGGTAGCACCGGCGCACCGGGGCAGCTGGCGCCTTCGTCGACCTCACGCAGGCTGGCCCGTAGCCACCCCGCGGTGACGTCGGACGCGGTGCCATCGGCGGCGACGTGCTGCAGGGTCGCGATCCAGGCCGTATCGATCGCGGTCGCCGACGCCACCAACCGTAGTTCGACGTCCCCGACGACGTCGAGGGGCTTGGTCAGCGCCACGCTGGTCCAGCTGAGAAGCGCGGGCGGATCGATGGAACTGGGCTTGACGCGGCCGAGTCCGCCGCCCAATGCCATCAACTCCCGCGCGCCGGGGGTGCCCTCGTCGCCGTTGAGCGTGCCGTCGGCGCACAGGGCCCACTCCGACAGTGAGGTTCCCGCGGGCGGCCACTGGTCGGCGGTGTGCCAGCCGTCGGCGCCCGGCAGCACGTAGCGGATCGGTGGGCCGTCCATGATTCCGGTCTCCCTGCCCTTGAGCCAGTGGTCGAACCAGGCCAGCGCCTCGGTGTGCAGGCTCTCCCAGGGCCAGGTCAGGCCGTATTGGCCGAGCAGCGCCACTCGGACGTTGGGGTTGTCCGCCAACGCCTTCCACGACGTGAACGTCGATGGCAGGTGCAAGGGCACGTTCTCCCAGTCACAGCCGAGGTAGACCGGAATGTCGATGCGGCTCAGCAGTGGCGTCAGATCCCGTTCGTCCCACCACGCGTCGCGCGTGGGGTGCTTGACCGCCACGTCCAGCCACAGGTCGTCCCACGGATGCGGGTCGTGGGGCAGCTTGAGCAGCTGACGCAGCACGGTCACCGCTGCCTCGCCGTTCATGGTGCCGAACCTGCGGTGCAGCGGTGGAGTGTTCAGCACCTTGCGGGCCAACTCCACGGGCGGACTTCGCCAGAACGCGTCCCCGCGGCCGGAGGTCATGCCGACCATCGACAGGAACGGGGTGATGAACGACGAGCTGAACAGCCCGTGGTGGGTGGCGGCTTCGTAGAGGTCGGTGGTGACGGCGACGGGGAAGATCGCTTTGAGGTGCGGCGGCCGCTCGACCGCTGCCTCGAGTTGGGCCATGGCGAAGTAGCTGATGCCGATCATGCCGACGTTTCCGTCGCACCACGGTTGGGCGGCGGCCCACTCGACCAGGTCGTACATGTCGCGGCGTTCCTGGGCGTCGAGGAAGCCGAAGGTGCCGCCAGATCCGCAGGTGCCACGCATGTTGGCGATGACGTGGCCGTAGCCGCGGGGCACCCAGAAGTCGGTGACGCCGGCTTCGATGAACCCCATGGGGGCGCCGAGGTCCTGGATCTGGCGTGGGTAGGGCGATGCGGCGATCAATGCGGGAAAGCGTTCGTCGGCGTCCGGTCGGTGCACGTCTGCGAGCAACGTGACGCCGTCGCGGACGGTGATCTCGACGTTGTCGTCCCGGCGGATGCGGTACTCGGCCGCGCTGAGGTCGCGGTATTCGCGGCCCGTGGTCTGTGAACCGTTCAGCTGCTTTTGCGTCACGATTTTCACGGTATGTTGAAACTAGTCTCAACGCAACGTGAAACTCTTGCTATTCTCGTCAGGTGCCGAAGACCCCGCCGGGACCCCGCGACCAGAGGGGCGTGCTGTCGGCGCGGATCCTGGCCGCCGGTCGCGAAGCCTTCGCCGAAACCGGTTGGGCCGGGACCACGATCCGCGCCGTGGCCCGAGCGGCCGACGTCGACCCGGCCCTGGTGTACCACTACTTCGGCTCCAAGGAGGCCCTGCTCGACGCGGCGACGACACCCCCGCAACGCTGGCTCGAGAATGTCGCGGCGACCTGGGCGACACCCCGAGACCAGCTGGGCGCCGCGCTGTTGCGGTTGATGCTGGGCTCCTGGGCCGACGAGGAGATCGGTCCCTTCCTACGGGCGGTACTCCTCACCGCCGCACACGAGCAGTCGACGCGTGAGAAACTGCGCCTCGTCGTCGAACGCAGCTTGATCGGCGTGTCGCAGCTCGGCGCCGACACGCAG
>JAOPWT010000478.1 GCA_025965555.1 Mycobacterium sp. | reverse complement strand
CACCGAGGACGCCGACTTCCTGCGCAGGAACGCCGTGCTGCCCGACGAGAGGATCGCCGCCGTGCAGACCGGCGGCTGCCCTCACACCGCCATCCGCGACGACATCACCGCCAACCTGGACGCGATCGACGATCTGATCGCGGGCAACGACAAGCTGGACCTGATACTCGTCGAATCCGGCGGCGACAACCTCACCGCGACCTTCTCATCGGGTTTGATCGACACGCAGATCTTCGTGATCGACGTGGCGGGCGGCGACAAGGTGCCGCGCAAAGGCGGACCGGGGGTCACGTTCTCGGATCTGTTGGTGATCAACAAGACCGACCTCGCCCCGATGGTGGGCGCCGACCTCGACGTGATGCGCCGCGACGCCGCAATGGTTCGCGGTGACCGCCCGTTCGTGCTGATCTCGCTGACCGAGGATCCGGCGGCATCCCTGGTGCTTCACTGGGTGCACGAACAGCTCCACGTGCCGGTGTAAGGCCGCATCCGCGATGATCTCCGACGTCCTGATCGTCGCGTCGCCCGACCGTGCGCCGCGCATCGAGTGCGCGGGCGGGGTAGCGGGGCGGCGCACCGACACCGACACGGTGCACCTCGTCTCGGCCGCGGCGACACCGTTGGGCGGGGACACCATCAGGGTGCGCGTGGTGGTCGAACCAGGCGCCGTGCTCCGAGTGCGCAGTGCCGCCGCGACCATGGCGATGCCAGGAAACGTCACGATGGAATCCAGGGCCAGTTGGGATCTCGAGGTGGAGGGACTTCTCGACCTCGATCCCCAGCCGACCATCGTCGCCGGCGCGGCGCGGCACGTCACGTCCACCCGGCTGATCGTGGGGGACCATGGCAGCGTGCGGCTCCGCGAACGCGTCCAGATCGGCAGATCACACGAACGCCGGGGATTCTGGACCGGCGCGTTGCACGCCGACGTCGACGGCACCCCGCTGCTGCGCCATCGCGTCGAGCTCGGCACCGGCTCGGTGACCGACGACGAACTCGGCACACCACTGGCATGCGTCAGCGAATTGCGTTATCCGCAAACCGCATTCGACGCCATGGGCACCATGCTGGAGCTGGCCGCAGGTGGCTGTCTGGCGACCTGGCAGGGCGAGCGCTTGTAAATCCCTAGTCGCTTCGCTCCTACCCTGCGAACGCTAGCTCGCCGCCCTCTCGGTCTCGCGTACCGAGGCCGCGATGTCCTCGAGTTGCTCGATGCGCGTTCTCGCGTATGCCTGCTGCTCGGTGATGGTCAGCTGGCCGCGGCTGCGGCTGAGGAACGTGACCGCCCAGGACAACAGCGTGGCGACCTTGGTCTTGAAGCCGACCAGGTAGATCAGGTGCAGGCCGAGCCAGGCCAGCCAGGCGAAGAAGCCGCTGAACTCGAACTTGCCGACCTGCGCCACCGCGTTGTACTTCGACACCGTGGCCATGGAGCCCTTGTCGAAGTACTTGAACGGCTCCCGCGGCTTGGGCACGGTGCCGTGCGCGCGGGCCGCGACCTCGTTCTGAATGATCTTCGAGACGTACTTGGCCCCCTGGATGGCGCCCTGCGCCATGCCGGGCACGCCTTCCACGGCCGCCATGTCGCCGACCACGAAGACGTGAGGATGGCCGGGAATCGACAGGTCCGGGTTCACCTTCACCCGACCGGCCCTGTCGATCTCGGTCTCGGACTGATTGGCCAGCTCCCGGCCCAGCGGGCTGGCCTGCACACCGGCCGACCACACCTTGCACGCGGCCTCGATGCGCCGGATGGTGCCATCGGCGTCCTTGACGGTGATGCCGTTGCGGTCGACGTCGGTCACCATGGCGTTGAGCTGGACCTCGACGCCCATCTTCTCCAGCCGCGCCTGCGCCTTGAGGCCCAGCTTCTTGCCCATCGGCGGAAGCACGGCGGGGGCCGCGTCGAGGAGGATGACGTGCGCCTCGGTGGGATCGATGTGCCGGAAGCTGCCCTTGAGCGTCTGGTCGGCCAGCTCCTGAATCTGACCGGCCATCTCGACACCGGTGGGACCCGCGCCGACGACCACGAAGGTCAGCAACTTCGCACGCCGCACCGGGTCGCTCGACCGCTCGGCCTGCTCGAAGGCGCCGAGGATGCGTCCGCGGAGTTCGAGCGCATCGTCAATCGTCTTCATGCCGGGCGCGAACTCGGCGAAGTGATCGTTGCCGAAGTAGGACTGCCCGGCGCCTGCGGCGATGATGAGGCTGTCGTACGGCGTCTTGTAGTCGTGCCCGAGCAGCTCCGAGGTGACGGTCTGGTTCGCGAGGTCGATGTGCGTGACGTCGCCGAGAAGCACCTGGGCGTTCTCCTGTTTGCGAAGGATCAGCCGGGTGGGCGGAGCGATCTCGCCTTCGGAGATGATGCCGGTCGCCACCTGGTAGAGCAGCGGCTGAAACAGGTGATGCGTCGTGCGGGCAATCAGCTTGATGTCGACGTCTGTCTTCTTGAGTTTCTGGGCGGCGTTCAGACCGCCGAACCCCGAACCGATGATGACGACCTTATGCCGATCCGACGCCGTAGCTCCGGGGTGGCTCATTGCTGCTCCTCGCGTGCGAAAACCTACTCGGTACAACCCCTAGGTTAGTCGGCGCTCTTCCGCACAGCGCGGTGAGATGACCCACCGCACCGTCTGTTCACCCAGCGAGCACCGGCTTCAGCAGCTCGGCCACCGCCGTCGCGCCGCCAGGGTGGTAGCCGTTCAGGCTCGTCACCGGGCTGATGATCACGCCGTCCACGCCTGCGTCGAGGACTTTCGTCTTGATTTGATCGGCGACCTTCTCGGGGCTACCGAAGACCGCCTGCTGCCTGAAGTCCTCGGGGATGAGGTCGGCGGTGACGTTCTCGTCGATGATCGCGATCACCAGCATGCTGGTCTCCAGCGTGCTCGGATCACGGCCAATCTCCTCGCAACGGTCCTTGACTACCTGGATCTTGCGGGGCAACTCGTCGAACCCGGCGATGATGTTGAGGTGGTCGAAGTGCTTGACGGCCAACGGAATGGTCTTCTTCTCACCGCTGCCGCCGATCATCAGCGGAATGTGGTCGCGGAAGCGTGGCTCGGCCATGGCCTCCTGGGTGCGGTAGTACTTGCCCGTGAACGTCGGGCGGTCACCGGCGAGCATCGGCAGGATGATCTGCAGCGACTCGTCGAGCCGATTGAAGCGGTCGGTGAAGGTGCCGAAGTCATAGCCCAGCGAGTCGTGCTCCAGCTCGTACCAGCCCGTGCCGATGCCGAGGATGGCGCGGCCCTGGCTGATGACGTCCAGCGTGGTGATCGCCTTGGCGAGCAGCGTGGGATTCCGGTAGGTGTTGCCGGTGACGAGCGTGCCGAGCTGGACGCTCTCGGTCACCGTCGCGAGGGCACCCAGAGCGGTGTAGGCCTCGAGCATCGGTTGGTCGGGCGTACCGAGGCCGGGCAGTTGATAGAAGTGGTCCATCACGAAGACGGAGTCGAAGCCGGCGGCCTCGGCTTCCTGTGCCTGCGCGATCACAGTGGGGAAGAGTGCCTCGACCCCGGTGCCGTAGGAGAAGTTGGGGATCTGAAGTCCGAGTCGAATCGTCACGAAAAGTGACCCTAGCCACGACTAAACGGAACCGGTACCCCGTTTCGCTGTCCGCGAAGAAGGAATAATCTCAGCGCTCAGGCGAAGCTGGCGAGCGCGCCGTGACTGACGTGCAGCGTCTGCCCGGTGATGTGCCTGGCGGCAGGCGTGGTCAAAAACAGCGCCAGCCGGGTGATCTCGGCCGCGACCGACGGCGACGTCCTCGCGATGCCGTCGTAGCCGGGCTCGGCACCGCGGCCGGACGCGACCGCGTTGAGCGTGATGCCCCGGATTCCGAAGTGACTGGCTTGTCCCGCAGTCCAATTCGACAGTGCCGCCTTGATGGCGGCCTCGGCGCCGCCCTCGGTGGCGTTGTCGCCGACGACGTTGACGATCGATCCGCCGGAGCGCAGGTGGTCACCCAAAATCTGCACGGTGAGAACGGCCGACAGCACGGTGGCGTCCAGTGCGGTGCGCCAGGCCGCGGCGCGTTCGGCCAGCGTGTAGGTACGGGGATCGCCGCCGTCCCAGCGGTGCGCAGGCACGTTGACGATGGTGTCGAGATGGTGGGGGAACTGCGCCCGAGCCTCTTCCAGGCTGGCCGGGTCGGTGTTGTCGAAGACGATCGCGTCGACGTCCAACTCCTTGGCCGCCACCTCGAGGTCGTCGCGGCGTGAGCCTGCGATGACGACCTGGTGCCCCGCGTCGCGGAACCCCTCCGCGATGATGCGCCCTAGTTCGGTGTCACCACCGGTGAGCAGCACATCCATCATCACGACCTCCTCGTGTTCGACGCTGAACCCAGCTACGCGCAGATCATGTTACTGGACAGTAGCTAGCTGGCGAAACGCGCCACGCGGAGAACTACGGACAGTGGCGTTTAGGTCACCTAGGGTTTGTACCGTGACTCGAAGCCGTCGCGCCGGTTCTTCTCTCTCGGCACTGCTGCTCGTCGGTCTGACCGCATGCGGGTCGGGTTCGGGAAACAACAAACCCAGCAGCAGCGGCGCAGCCCCGGCGGGTGGTTCACTCACCGTCTATGCGGCCGCCTCCCTGAAGAAGACGTTCACCGACATCGGCGAGCAGTTCAAGACCGACAACCCGGGATGGAACGTCGACTTCACCTTCGCCGGTTCGTCGGACCTGGTGACCCAGTTGACGCAGGGTGCCAAGGCCGACGTCTTCGCCTCGGCGGACACCAAGAACATGGCCAAGGCGTCGACGGCAGGCCTGCTGTCGGGTGATCCGGTGAACTTCGCGTCCAACACCCTCGTCATCGTGACCGCGCCGGGCAACCCCAAGAAGGTGGCGTCGTTCGTCGACCTCGCCAGGCCGGACCTGTCCGTCGTCGTGTGTGCGCCGCAAGTTCCTTGCGGCTCGGCGACCGAGAAGGTCGAGCAGGCGACGAAGGTGACGCTGAACCCCGTCAGCGAGGAGTCGTCGGTGACCGACGTGCTGACCAAAGTGACGAGCGGGCAGGCCGACGCAGGAGTGGTCTATGTGACCGACGCGCTCGGGGTAGGGGACAAGGTCACCGAGGTCGACTTCGCGGAGTCGTCCGCGGCCGTCAACACCTACCCGATCGCAGTGCTGAAGAGTGCGGCCGACGCGACGGCGGCCAAGAAGTTCGTCGACCTGGTGACGAGCGAGGCAGGCCAGAAGATCCTCTCGCAGGCGGGCTTCGCCAAGCCTTGACCCGTTCGGGCGGCCTGCCGCGCTGGATCTACGTCCCCGCCGCCATCGGCGCGAGCTTCGTCGTCCTTCCGCTGATCGCGGTCGCCGCCAGGGTCGACTGGTCGCAGTTCTGGTCGTTGATCACCACCCGGTCGTCGTTGACGGCACTCGAGTTGAGCTTCAAAACCGCAGCGGCAAGCACGACGCTGTGCATCGTGCTCGGCGTACCGATGGCAATGGTGTTGGCCCGCAGCAGTTCCCGCATGGTGCGCTGGACCAGGCCGTTGATCCTGCTGCCGTTGGTGCTGCCGCCGGTGGTGGGCGGCATCGCGCTGCTGTACGCCTTCGGCCGCCTCGGCCTGCTCGGCAAGTACCTCGACGCGGCAGGCATTCACATCGCGTTCACCACGACCGCGGTGGTACTGGCGCAGACCTTCGTGTCGCTGCCGTTCCTGGTCATCGCGCTGGAGGGTGCCGCGCGTACGGTCGGAGCAGACTACGAGGTGGTGGCGGCCACCCTCGGGGCGCGGCCGACCGTGGTGTGGTGGCGGGTGACGGTGCCGCTGCTGGCTCCGGGACTGGCGTCTGGCGCGGTGCTCGCCTTCGCCCGGTCGCTCGGCGAATTCGGCGCGACTCTGACGTTCGCCGGGTCCAGGGAAGGAGTGACCCGCACCCTGCCGCTGGAGATCTACCTGCAACGAGAAGTCGATGCGGACGCCGCGGTGGCATTGTCGGTGCTACTGGTGGCAGTCGCCGCCGTCGTCGTCGTCGGGCTTGGTAGCCGCAGAATCAAGGCGGGTGGAGCAAGTGGCTGGCAGTAGTCGGTGAGCGGCGTCGAACTTCGCGCGGTCGTGCACAGTCGGCGACTGGACGTCGAACTCAGCGTGCCACCCGGCGAGGTGCTGGCCATTCTCGGCCCCAACGGGGCAGGCAAGTCCACGGTGCTGCACGTCATCGCAGGGCTGGTGCGTCCCGATGCGGGCTCGGTGCGCGTCGGCGACCGGGTGCTGACCGACGTGGCCGCGGGCATTCAGGTCGGTACCTACGACCGTCGCGTCGGACTGCTGATGCAGGACGCCCTGCTGTTTCCCCACCTGGCCGTTGCCGCCAACGTGGCCTTCGGTGCGCGCAACGGAAAACGACTGGCGCGCAAGGCTTCCCGCGCCGCCGCCGCACACTGGCTCACGGAGGTCGAGGCCGCCGACCTGGCGGACCGCAAACCGAGGCAACTCTCCGGCGGACAGGCTCAGCGCGTGGCACTGGCACGCGCCATGGCCGCCGACCCCGACGTCCTGCTGCTGGACGAACCGCTGACCGGACTCGACGTGGGCGTCGCCGCGGCGATGCGCAAGGTGTTGCGCCGGGTCCTGGTGCGTGACGGTCGGTCGTCGATACTGGTCACCCACGACCTGCTCGACGTCGTCACTCTCGCCGACCGGGTGATCGTCCTCGAGTCGGGCCGGGTCGTGGAAGCCGGTTCCACCGCCACGGTGCTGGCCGCGCCCTGCAGCAGCTTCGGGGCACGGTTCGCGGGCATCAACCTGGTGAGCGGTCGGGCCGCGGCCGGGACCGCGCTGGTGACCGGCTGGCAGCAAGTCTGGCACGGCGGTTTCGATGACGGCGTCACGGAGGGAGACTCCGTCGTCGCCACCTTCCACCCCTCAGCCGTGGCGGTGTACCGCGACAAGCCACACGGCAGCCCGCGCAACACCGTCGAGGTGGTGGTCGCCGAACTGGACAGCCGCGGCCCGGCCATCAGAGTCCGGGCCGACGAGCAACCCGATGGATCGCCGGGACTGTCGGCCGACATCACCGCCGAGTCCGCGGCAGACCTTCGGCTCGGCCCGGGGGAGCGGGTGTACTTCACGGTGAAGACCCAGGAAGTGTCGATTCATCCGGCGCGGTAACGGCAGCCGAGGCCATCGCGATCAACAGGCAGTGACCGCCCGCGCACCGCGCGGGCGCCTCGCCGTGCGTTCGCGACGCCAGCAATCGACGAACCAGGCCGCCGCCACCCTACTTTGGCCCTACAGCAACCTCCAAGATTGACACTCTAAGAGCAACTCACACTTGCGTCACGGCCGTAACACGGTAGTTTCTTCCCCATGCAGCACCCTCCACGACGCAGGAGCATTCCGAAGGCACTGGCCGCGGCCACCATCACGGGCGTCATCGCGGTGACACTCGCCCTTCCCGGCGCGGTCGCCTATGCCGACCCCGTTCCACCTCCTCCCGCGCCGGCGCCCGCGCCTGCGCCGGTCGATCCGAACGCGCCGCCACCGCCGCCCGCCGATCCCAACGCACCGCCGCCTCCAGCGGCGGATCTCAACGCGCAGGCGCCAGATCCCAATGTTCCGCCCCCGCCGCCGCCGCCGGAGCCCGGTCGCGTCGACAATGCCGCGGGCGGCTTCAGTTACGTCGTCCCGGCCGGCTGGAAGGTCTCGGACAACACCCAGCTCTCGTACGGCCAGGCCCTGCTGACGAAGATCCCCGAAGGGGGAGCAGACGCGCCGTCCGACACCAGCGTGTTGCTCGGCCGCCTCGACCTGAAGCTGTTCGCAGGCGCCGAGACGGACAACTCCAAGGCCGCCACTCGGTTGGCGTCGGACATGGGCGAGTTCTTCATGCCGTTCGCGGGCACTCGCCAGAATCAGCAAGCGGGACCTCTCGACGCGGCGGGACTGCCAGGCGCGTTCTCCTCGTACGAGGTGAAGTTCACCGACACCACCAAGCCCAATGGGCAGATCTGGGCGGGTGTCGTCGGCGACGTTCCTCCGCCGGGAGCGCCGCGTAGTCAGCGCACCCCGGAGCGTTGGTTCGTGGTGTGGCTCGGTTCGGCGAATCACCCGGTCGACAAAGCGGCCGCGGCCACTCTGACGCAGTCGATCCGGCCGTTCACGCCACCGCCGCCTCCGCCGCCGCCGGCACCGGACCCGAACGCTCCGCCACCGGATCCCAACGCGCCCGCACCGCGGCCCGGCGTCGGCGTCCCGGTGCCCGTCACGGACGCTCCTCCGGGAATGATGCCGCCCGGCTGATCGTCGGACGCACCAATCGACTGCCGAACGTGCACTTTTCGCCTGCCTAATCGTTACCCTTCGCGGGTAGACCGGATGGTGATCCAGCGGCTGCGCTGGTTCGGCCGGGCGATAGGGAGGAGTTCCTCGTGGACGTGCACGTGATTGCGGCAACCGAGTTTCTTGCGGCACGATCCACCACGCTCACCAGCGTGGGATGGGTCGGCTACATCATCATCGGAGCACTGGCGGGCTGGATCGCGGGCAAGATCGTCAAGGGCGGCGGCTCGGGAATCCTGATGAACATCGTCATCGGGATCGTGGGCGCCCTCATCGGTGGCTTCTTGCTGAGCTTCTTCGTGGACACGGCGGGGGGCGGTTGGTGGTTCACCCTGTTCACCGCCATCCTCGGCTCGGTGATCCTGCTGGCGATCGTCGGTGCGGTGCGCAAGAGATAGCCACCGCGGCTACATCGCCGCCAGCACACCGCGCATTGCGGCGGCGAACGTTCCATGGCCCGAGCGGTAGACCGGGCTGCGGCCGTCGCTGAGCAAGATGCGCAGTCGCGCCATCCCACGGACCCGTACCGGAAGCGGCCCGAGTAGTCGCGCCAACACGTCCTCGACGACCTCCGCGGAGCGCCGGACCGCGTCGGTGCAGATGGGCACGCGGATCCTGGCGCCACCTTCGCGCGGCATCCGACCTGCGTCCTGCAACAATTGCGTCAGCGCCTCGGCCATGTCCTCGCGCTCGCGACGCGATGCCAGCCGGAGGTAGTGCAGCCAGGGGCGTACCGGTTGCGACGGTGACGCCCCGTTCGATCTGCTGGTCATAGTGCGCGGGGAAGAGTCGTGCCCACATACGTTTCGAGAGCGGCACGTCCGCCAGCGCGATGTCGCGGACTTCCCGCCTGGCGGCGCCTGCCGCCGCATCGCCCATGACGTAGACCGGGATGCCGTTCCGTGGTGTCATCGCCCCCTCCTTCGTTCGTGACCTATGTAAAAGCTATACCGGTCACGAATGACTAGTCAATGCTTGATACCGGTCACGTTGGGACTACCATGGGCGGATGACGTCAACCCCGTGGGCCGGTGACATCGAGGCCAAGCCTGCGCCAGACCCGTTGCGCCGCGTCCAGGCATTCATCAACACCATCGACATGGAGTCCGGCCAGGATCGGTTGGCAGGTGTCGACGACGCCCGCTCCTGGCTCGTCGACAACGGGCTGCTCGGCGCCGATGCCACGCCGGTTCCCCACGAGCTTCGCCTCGTCGCAGGCGTGCGGGAAGGTTTGCGCGCATTGGTGATTCACAACTCGGACGGACCGGCACCCGATCCAGCGGCGCTCACACCGCTGCGCGAGGTCGCCGCGTCCAGCGCAATCCGGGCGGTAGTCGACGACAGCGGCCGGGTGTCGCTCGTGGCCGATGACGACTCCGTGCGCGCGGGACTGCTGTCACTGCTGCTGATCGTCAAGGATGCCCAACTCGACGGCACCTGGACTCACTTGAAGGCCTGCGCCAACAGCGACTGCCGGTGGGCGTTCTACGATCGCTCGCGCAACCATGGCGGCACGTGGTGCGACATGGCGACGTGTGGAAACAAGCTGAAGAACCGTGATTTCCGGGCCAGGCGTCGCCAGCCGCAGTGATTACGTCGAGAGGTGCCAGACCAGGGCGGCAGCGAGCGCGCCGAGGCCGTTGAGCGACCAGTGCAGGGCGATCGGTGCGATCAGGCTGCCGCTGCGCCTGCGCAGCCACGTGAAGACGAAACCGGCCGCGGCCGTGGCGACCACGGCCATCACCACACCGGCGATCATGCCGACGATGCCGGCCCCAAACAGGTCGGTGAACCCGACATTGCTGCTGGTCAACCCCAGCGACGTGGCGATGTGCCACATGCCGAACAACAGCGAGCCCGCCGCAGCCACGCCGCGGAATCCCCAGGCCCGGTCGAGCGCACCGTGCAAGACACCGCGGAAGGCAAGCTCCTCGGGGATCACGGTCTGCAACGGAATGATGATCATCGATGCGACCAGCGCACCCGAGATCGTCGCGTAGTGGTTGTTCATGAACATCGGCCGCGTCCACGGGAGCAGCGCGCCCGCGACGATGACCGTCCCGACCAGGGCGACGGCCCCCAGCGCGTACCAGGCGCCGGAGCGCCAGTGATCTCGACCGAGGCCCAGCTCGCTCCAGCCCAGACCGCGCGACCGCACTAGAAACACCAGACCGATCGCCGCCATCGGAACCACGACGACGTTCGCCCACGGGGTGGTGAAGTGTGCGAGCAGATTCGTCAGGGCCAGCACCACGATCACGACGCCGATGTCGACGTAGACGCGGAAGTGCTGCAGAGCCGACAGCTGACCGATCAGCGGATGAGGTGGCGCTTCGGCGAGGTCGGACATGACCGGCCAAGTGTACGTGTGATCGGGGTAATCCAGGTCAGAGACGAGGCGAGGGGATCGCGGCCACCCCCGCCGGGCGGCGACCAGGAGGTGAAATCCTCGTTCTGGCCCGCGCGGTCCGGCCGTGACGGGGTTGTATGGAGTGATGACTGCGTGGAATTCCGTTGCACCCGATCCGCTGAGTGACGACACCATCGCCCAACTGGATGGCTGGTGGCGCGCCGCGAACTACCTGTCGGTGGGACAGATCTACCTGCTCAACAATCCGCTGCTGCGCACGCCGCTCGCCCGCGACGACGTGAAACCCCGACTGCTCGGGCACTGGGGCACCACCCCTGGTCTCAACTTCCTCTACGCCCACCTCAACAGGGCGATCAAGGCGCGTGAGCAGTCGACCATCTACGTCACCGGTCCCGGCCACGGCGGTCCAGGTTTGGTGGCCAACGCCTATCTCGACGGCACCTATTCGGAGGTGTACTCCGACATCACCGAGGACGTCGAGGGCATGCGTCGACTGTTCCGCCAGTTCTCGTTCCCCGGCGGCATCCCGTCGCACGTGGCCCCCGAGACGCCTGGGTCGATCCACGAGGGCGGTGAGCTGGGCTACGCGCTCTCGCACGCCTACGGCGCGGCGTTCGACAATCCCGACCTGCTGGTCGCCGCCGTGGTCGGTGACGGTGAGGCGGAGACCGGGGCGTTGGCGACCAGTTGGCACTCCAACAAGTTCACCAACGCCGCCAAGGATGGCGTCGTCCTTCCGATCCTGCACCTCAACGGCTACAAGATCGCGAATCCGACTGTGCTGGCCCGCATTCCGGAAGACGAGCTGCGCAGCCTGATGATCGGCTACGGGCACCACCCGTACTTCTTCGAGGTGCCCGACGATCCCGAGGCCAGCGGCGGCGGGGATCACATCGACGTCCACCGCCGTTTCGCGACGCTGCTCGACGAGGTGCTCGACGAAATCGCCGACATCAAGCAGAACGCCGCGGCAGGCGACGAAGAGCGGCCGCGTTGGCCCATGATCGTCTTCCGCACCCCGAAGGGGTGGACCGGACCCGCCTACATCGACGGCAAGAAGACCACCGGGTCCTGGCGCGCACATCAGGTTCCGCTCGCCAACGCCAGGGACACCCCGGAGCATCTGCAGGTGCTCGCCGAGTGGCTGGCCTCCTACCGGCCCGCCGAGCTGTTCGACGAGAACGGCGCGTTGCACCCGAAGATTGCCGAGCTGGCGCCCGCGGGCACGCTGCGGATGAGCGACAACCCACACACCAACGGCGGGCTGCTTCTCAAGGATCTGCGGCTGCCCGACTTCCGCGAGTACGGCGTCGACGTCACCGCCCCCGGCGCGACGGTCGCCGAGGCCACCAGGGTGCTCGGCGGCTGGCTCACCGACGTGGTGCGGCTCAACCCGCACAACTTCCGCATCTTCGGCCCCGACGAGACGGCCTCGAACCGTCTGCAGGGCGTGTTCGACGCGACCGACAAGCAGTGGAACGCCGAGTACGTCTCCGCCGAAGTGGACGACCACCTGGCCCGCGTCGGCCGTGTCGTCGAGATGTTGTCCGAGCATCAGTGCCAGGGTTGGCTCGAGGGCTACCTGTTGACGGGGCGCCACGGCCTGTTCAACTGCTACGAGGCATTCATCCACATCATCGATTCGATGATGAACCAGCACGCCAAGTGGCTCAAGGTGACCAACCACATCCCGTGGCGCCGTCCCATTGCCAGCCTGAACTATCTTCTGTCCAGCCATGTCTGGCGCCAGGACCACAACGGGTTCAGCCATCAGGATCCCGGGTTCATCGACCACGTCGTGAACAAGCGCGCCGAGGTGGTGCGGGTCTACCTGCCACCGGACGCGAACACCCTGCTGTCCACCTATGACCATTGCCTGCGCTCGCGCCAGTACGTCAACGTGGTGGTCGCGGGCAAGCAACCGGCCCCGAACTTCCTGACCATGGAGCAGGCCGTCGCACACTGCACCAGGGGGCTGGGCATCTGGGAGTGGGCGGGCACCGAGCGACTCGGTGAGGAACCCGACGTCGTCATCGGCACCGCGGGTGACGTCCCGACCCTGGAGGGACTCGCCGCGGTGGACCTGCTCAAGCAGCACATCCCCGACCTGCAGATCCGGTTCGTCAACGTCGTCGACCTGATGCGTCTTCAGGATGAGACCGAACACCCACACGGCTTGTCCAACAAGGCCTTCGACATGGTCTTCACTCCCGACAAACCGGTGATCTTCGCCTACCACGGCTATCCGTGGCTCATTCACCGGTTGATCTACCGGCGCACCAACAGCAACGCATTCCACGTCAGGGGTTACAAGGAGGAAGGCACCACGACCACCCCGTTCGACATGGTGATGCTCAACGACCTCGACCGCTTCCACCTGGTGATCGACGTGATCGACCGCGTGCCGTCACTGCAGACCAAGTACGCGAGCCTCCGGCAGGACATGGGCGACCGTCGCCTCGAGGCCCGCCAGTACACCCGCGAGCACGGCGACGACATCCCGCAGGTTCGGGACTGGGTCTGGCCGGCCGCCCGCGGCGCCGTCTCTGCATCGACCATCGCCGCCACCGCCGCGACGGGCGGCGACAACGAGTAGCGGGGCCTGCTGCTCTTCGCGCAAGCGCTCATCGCCGACCCGGCACACGCCGGCAAGGGTCACTGAACGATACTGATCCGCATGCTTGACAGGTGTCAGCTCTTGGCGTCGGTGCGGGTGCTGGACACCGGCGGTCCCCGGTCCGACGGCATCGGCAGGCTGCTGGCCGATCTGGGCGCCGACGTGCTGAAGGTCGAGGCACCAGGTGGTGCCGATCACCGCGCGGCTCGACCCAGCGTGGCGGGCTCGTCCATCGCCTTCGCGCTGGACAATGCGAACAAGCGCAGCACCGTCCTCGACCCGACCGACCGTGGCGGCCGTGACCGCTTCGCCGCACTCGTCGCCGCGGCCGACATCCTCATCGACGGTGGCGGACCCGTCGGCGCTGCCGCGTTCGGCACGACCGCCGCCGAGCTGGCCGACCAGCACGACCATCTCGTCGCACTGGAGGTCACCGACTTCGGTGCCTCGGGACCGCGTGCGGACTGGCACGCCACCGACGCCGTGTTCTATGCCATGTCCACTGCCCTGTCCCGGTCGGGCCCGACCACGGGTCGACCCGTCCTGCCGCCGTCTGGGATCGCCTCGGCAACCGCCGCCGTCCAGGCCGCCTGGGTCGCACTCGTCGCGTACTACCACCGGTTGCGCTGCGGCCGAGGCGACTACATCGACTTCTCCGGATTCGAGGCGGTCGTCCAGTGCCTGGACCCACCGTTCGGTTCGGAGGGGCAGGCAGCCGTCGGGCAGAAGCAGTCCGGCGAGTTGTGGCGAGGCAGGCCACGCAATCAGCAGATCTACCCGACGTTCCCGTGCCTCGACGGATTCGTCAGGATCTGCCTGCTGTCGGCACGTCAGTGGCGCGGAATGCGGGCATGGCTCGGCGAACCCGAGCAGTTCTCCGATCCCAAGTTCGAGACGATCGCCGCACGGTACTTCGCGTCAAAGGAGCTCAACGCCGCCATCGCCGACCTGTTCGGGCCGCAGCCGATGGACGCACTCGTCGCCGAGGGGCAGCGCCGTGGCGTTCCCATCGCGGCGGTGCTCAGCCCGGCCGAAGCGCTGGCGTCGGACCACTTCCACACCGTCGGCGCCCTGACCGAGATTCCCGTCGCACCCGACACCACCCTGTCCGTCCCCGCGGGTCCGTTCGTGGTCGACGGTCGCCGGGCAGGCATCGCGCGCCCGTGCCAGGAGGTGGGTGCCGACGACGGTCGGTGGCTGGATCGCCCGCGCCGAGCGAGCGGATCCCGCACCGCACCGGGCGACCGGCCGTTCGCGGGACTGCGCATCCTCGACCTCGGTGTCATCGTCGCCGGTGGTGAACTGGGCCGATTGTTCGCCGACCACGGCGCCGAGGTGATCAAGGTGGAGAGCGCGGCCTATCCCGATGGGCTGCGGCAGACCCCGCCAGGTCAGCCGATGAGCCGGTCGTGGGCGCTGACGCATCGCAACGAGTCCAGTCTTGGACTCGACCTGCGCAGTACGGACGGCGCCGCGCTCTTTCGCCGACTGGTCTCGACGTCCGACGCAGTGTTCGCCAACTTCAAGCCGGGAACGCTTGCCTCCCTTGGGTTCTCCTACGATGCGCTCCGCAGCGTGAACCCGCGCGTCGTCCTCGCCGAGAGCAGCGCCTTCGGCTCGACCGGACCGTGGAGCGATCGCATGGGCTACGGCCCGCTGGTGCGGGCCACCACCGGCATCAGCAGACTTTGGACCTCGGGCGACGCCGACGACGCCGGGTTCTACGACTCGACCACGATCTTCCCCGACCACGTCGTCGCCAGAATCACCGCGATCGCCACCCTCGCGGCGCTCATCAACCGGGACGACGCCGACGAGGGTGCCCACGTACACATCTCGCAGGCCGAGGCCGCCGTCAACCAACTCGCCACGTCCTACGTCACCGATGCCGCCCGCGCCGCCGGGTTCGACGTCGCCGACGACGACGCGGTGCACGCCGTCTACCCGTGTGCGGGCGACGACGAGTGGTGCGTGATCTCCGTGCGCCGTGACGACGATCGCGTGGCGTTGGCCAAGGTGCTTGGCGTTGCGGAGCTGGCAGGCGGCAGAACGGAATTCATCGATCAGGTGTCGGAATGGACGGCGGTCAGGGACAAGGCCGAGGTGGTCGCGGCGCTCCAGGACGCCGGCGTGCCTGCCGGTCCGATGAATCGCGCGGTCGACGTCCTCGCCGATCCGCAAGTCGCCTTTCGTCACCTCTACGCCGACATGGTGCATCCGCTTTTCGCGGCGCCGATGCCGACCGAAGCCCATCCTGCGCCGTTCCGGCGCATCGCCGACGTGCCCCTTCGGCCCGCGCCGATGCCGGGCGAGCACACTCGGGAGATCGCCGCAGGAGTCCTCGAATTGGGCGCCGACGACACCGAACGCTTGATCGCCGATGGCGTGCTGTTCGCATGGACCGAGCCAGAGACAGGGGGCACACGATGACTGTGACATCCGACCCGGGAACCGACTTCGACGGCGGCAGAGTGTTCGTCGACGGGCGATTCCGCAAGGCCGAGAAGGTGGAGCCGGTGATCGAGGCGGCGACCGGAGAGCCGCTCGGCGCAGGCGCGTCGGCCACCGAAGCCGAGATCGACGATGCCGTGGCCGCCGCGGGCGCCGCCCTCGACGGCTGGCGGGCCACCCCTGCGGCCGAACGCGCCGAGGTCCTGATCCGCTTCGCCGATGCGTTGGCTGCGCGCTCGAAGACCACCAACGTGCTGTGCACGCGTGAGAACGGCATGCCGATCTGGCTGTCGCGGGGCGCGAACGGTGCCTTCCCGGCGGCGCTGCTGCGGTATTACGCGGGCCTGCTGGGCCAGGGGTGCGAGGAGGAGATCCGGCCTGCCGCGATCGGGCATACGATCGTGCGTCGTGAACCCGTCGGCGTGGTCGGCGCGATCACTCCGTGGAACTATCCGCAGGCACTCGCAGCCATGAAGATCGCGCCCGCTCTGGCCGCGGGCTGCACGATGGTGCTCAAGGCAGCGCCCGAAACCGCCATGGACGCACTGATCTTCGGTGAGGCCGCGCAGGACGCCTGCCTACCACCCGGCGTGCTCAACATCATCGCCGGCGGCCCGGTCGCGGGCGCGCACCTGGTGCAGCATCCCGGCGTCGACAAGGTGGCCTTCACCGGATCCACCGTGGCGGGTCGCGTCATCGCCGAGATGTGCGGCCGGCTGATGCGGCCGGTCACCCTGGAGCTCGGCGGCAAGTCGGCGGCGATCATCCTCGACGACGCGGACCTCGACGCCACCATCAAGGGTCTGCGATCGGCGTCGTTCGTGAACAACGGCCAGACCTGCCACCTCAGCTCGCGGATCCTGGCGCCGCGATCGCGCTACGGCGAGGTCGTCGACGCGGTGGCCGCACTGGCGGATGGCCTCGTGGTCGGCAACCCCCTGGAGAAGACCACCCACGTCGGGCCGCTGGTCAGCGCCCGCCAGCGGGAGCGCGTGCTGAACTACATCGACATCGGCAAGTCCGAGGGTGGCAAAGTCGTTGCAGGCGGCTCTGTTCCGGCCGACCAGCCACGGGGCTGGTTCGTCTCGCCCACCGTCTTCGCCGACGTCGACAACTCGTCCCGCATCGCGCAGGAGGAGATCTTCGGACCCGTCCTCGCCGTGATCCCGTACGACACCGACCGCGAGGCGATCGAGATCGCCAACGACAGCGAGTTCGGTCTCGGCGGGACCGTCTGGTCGACGGACACCGACCGCGCCACCGACATCGCCAGGGCCGTCCGCACCGGCACGATCGGCGTCAACGACTACCAGTTGGACCTGCAGGCGCCCTTCGGCGGCGTCAAGGCCAGCGGCATGGGCCGCGAACTGGGCCCGGAGGGACTCGCCGGCTATCAGACGCTCAAGTCCATCTACCGGGTCGGCCCCGCCTGACCCTCGCGAGTGTGCGCGCATGCCCGCGCACGGCAGAAAGGCTCACAGTGCCTCTTGACCCCAGAACCCCGGTGCTCGTCGGCTACGGCCAGGTCAACCAGCACGACAGCGATCCATCCGTGGAGCCTGTCGACCTGATGGAGCGGGCCGCTCGCGAGGCCGCTGATCCGCGGGTGCTGGAGGCCGTCGAGTCGGTGCGCATCGTCAACCTGCTGTCCTGGCGGTACCGCAATCCCGGTGTGCTTCTCGCGCAACGGATCCGGGTGCCACACGCGGAGGGCCGCTACACCAGCATCGGCGGCAACGTGCCCCAGTCGCTGGTCAACCAGGCGTGCCTGGACATCCAGCGGGGTGCCGTGGACACGGTGCTCATCGCGGGCGCCGAGACCTGGCGCACCCGCACCAAGGTGCGCGCTGCGGGCGGCAAGCTGGACTACACCAAGCAGGACGACACCGTGCCCGTCCCGCAAGGCGCCGAGGACGAATTCCAGTTGGCGGGCCCGGTGGAACTGCGCATACACCTGGACCGACCCTCGTTCGTCTACCCGATGTTCGAACAGGCGTTGCGCATCACCGCGGAGGAGACGCCCGACGAGCATCGCCGCCGGATCGGCGAACTGTGGGCCGGTTTCAGCGCCGTCGCGCAGGCCAATCCGCACGCCTGGAATCGGAATCCCGTTACGGCCGAGGAGATTTCGAAGCCCAGCGCGAGCAATCGGATGATCAGCTGGCCGTACACCAAGCTGATGAACTCCAACAACATGGTCGACCAGGGGGCTGCCCTGATCCTGATGTCGGCGCAGAAGGCGACGCACCTCCAGATCCCGACGGAGCGCTGGGTGTTCCCGTACGCGGGCACCGACGCGCACGACACCTATCTGATCGGCGAGCGCGCGGAGTTCGATCGCTCGCCGGCCATCCGCATCGCGGGCGGCCGGGCCTTGGAACTCGCGGGCATGGGCATCGACGAGATCGACCTGGTGGACGTCTACTCCTGCTTCCCATCGGCGGTCCAGGTGGCGGCCCGGGAACTGGGCCTTCCGCTGCACGACGCCGACCGCCCCCTGACGGTCACGGGCGGTCTGACCTTCGCGGGTGGACCGTGGAACAACTACGTCACGCACTCCATCGCCACGATGGCCGAGCACCTGGCGGCATCGCCAGGCGCGGTGGGCCTCGTCACGGCCAACGGCGGCTACCTGACGAAGCACAGCTTCGGCGTCTACGGCACCGAACCGCCCACTGGCGAATTTCGTTGGGAGGACGTGCAATCCGAGGTCGACGCCGAACCCACCCGGGTGGCGGAGGACGTCTGGGAGGGCGTGGGGATCGTCGAAACGTGGACCACGCCGGTCAGCCGTGACGGCGCCGCGGAGAAGGTCTTCCTCGCCGTCCGCACGCCCGCCGACACCCGCGCACTCGCCGTCATCACGAACGCCTCCGACGCCGAGACGAGCACCCGCGAGGACATCGCCGGGGTCAAGGTCATGGTCGACGCCGAGGGGAACGCAACCCTCCTCTAACTCGCGATTTGCGTGTTGGCACCCGCGCTGAGCGCGGGTGCCAACACGCAAATCGCGGGGGGGGGTGTTGACTCCGTCCCAGCCGTATGCCTAAAGTGAGCGGCATCACGAATTGAAACGTTTCAATAGGCAGGGGGCCGACGAATGGCCGACACCGCAGCCCAGCGGGTGTGCTTCGTACTTCGGCTGAAACCAGAGCGGGTCGACGAGTACGTCGCCGCGCACGCGCACGTGTGGCCCGAGATGCTCGGCGCCCTGAGCGAGGCCGGTTGGCGCAACTACTCACTGTTCGTGCGGCCCGACGACGGCCTCGTCGTCGGATACCTCGAGACCGACGACTTCGAGGCCGCACAGTCGGGAATGGCCGCCACCGAGGTCAACGCCCGCTGGCAGGCAGGCATGGCCGGCTTCTTCCAGAATCCCGCCGGAGTAACGCCGGACCAGGCGATGAAACCGCTTACCGAGTACTTCCACCTCGACTGACCACCTCGACGCACACTGTAAGGACGACCATGAAAATCGGAGCACGCACCACGACCGGTTGGAGGGCGACCATCGCGGTCGCCATGTCCAACTACATCGAGGCCGGGTCGATCATCGCGATCGCGACCAGCCTGGCCTTCTGGCAATCCGAATTCGGGATCAGCAATTTCGCCGTCGGACTGCTGGCCGCACTGAGCGCCAACGCCTTCGGCGCCGCCATCGGCGCGATCCTCGGCGGCCCGCTGTGTGACCGCTTTGGCCGCAAGGCCATCTACACCTACGACCTGCTGGTCTACCTGGCCGGCGTGCTGCTGGCCGCCTGCGCCGTCAACTACGCAATGCTGCTGGCCGCCTTCGTGATCACCGGAATCGCCGTCGGCGCGGGCGTCCCCGCCTCCTGGACCTACATCGCCGAGCAGGCGCCGTCGGACGGGCGCGCCAAGCACGTCGGAACCGCGCAGCTGGCATGGTCGATCGGCCCGCTCATCGGGTTCGCCCTCGCCGCCGCACTGGCCCCGCTGGGTCTGCTCGGTTCGCGGCTGATCTTCCTGCACCTGTTCGTCGTGGCCGCCGTGGTGTGGTGGGTGCGGCAGGGGTTGGCCGAGTCCGAGATCTGGACCGAGGAGGGCAAGGTCGAGCCTGCCGGCGTTGCCAGTGCCGTCGGCCTGCGTGGTCTGCGCGGGCTCTTCTCCCGCAGGGTCAACATCTCCGCCCTGCTGTTCCTCGGCGGCATCTACCTCTTCTGGAACACCGTCGCCGGCCAGGCAGGCATCTTCATGCCCCGCGTGTATGACACCGCGGGCCTGCACAGCCCCGTGGCGCAGAACATGCTGCAGGTCCTGGTCTGGGGCTGCACGGTGGCCGCGACCTACTTCGGCTTCATGCGCTATGGCGACAAGATGTCGCAGCGACTGCTCTACGTCATCGGCGCAGCGCTGGGCATCGTCGGATGGATCGTGCTGGTGGCCTTCACCGATGACGGCGTGCCGACCATGCTGGCGTTCGCCGTCCTATGGGGCGTCTCGGCGGGTATCGGCGCGCAGGCGTTCTACAGCCTGTGGGCCAGCGAGCTGTTCGCCACCCCGTACCGTGCCAGCGCCCAAGGCGTGATGTTCTGTGTGGTGCGTAGCTTCACCGGCCTGCTGAGCTACTTCTTCCCGACGCTGCTCGCCGTCACCGGCCTCACCGGCGTGGGGCTGCTGCTCATCGGCCTGCTGACCGTGGCTCTTATCATCGGCGCGGTGTGGGCCCCAGAGACGAGAGGAAAGACGTTGCGGCAAATAGAGATTGAGCGTTACGGCAAGGTGGAGAGCCCAACTCAGACCGAGGTGGCGGCATGAACGCCCTACTCGACAACCTGGCCATCGAACTGCCGTCGTGGGCGTTCGGAAACTCCGGGACCCGGTTCAAGGTGTTCGGCACGCCCGGCACTCCGCGCACCATCGAGGAGAAGATCGCCGACGCCGCGACGGTGCACCGGTTCACCGGCATGGCCCCGTCAGTGGCATTGCACATCCCGTGGGACAGGGTCGACGACTACGCCGCACTCGGTGCCTACGCCGCCGAGCACGGCGTCCGGTTGGGCACCATCAACTCCAACACCTTCCAGGATGACGACTACAAGTTCGGCAGCCTGACGCACACCGACAAGATGGTGCGGCAGAAGGCCATCGATCATCACCTCGCCTGCATCGAGATCATGGACCAGACCGGATCCTCGGACCTCAAGATCTGGCTGGCCGACGGCACCAACTACCCCGGCCAGGGCGACATCCGCGGCAGGCAGGACCGACTGGCCGAATCACTGGCCACGATCTACCAGCACATCGGCCCGACTCAGCGAATGGTGTTGGAGTACAAATTCTTCGAGCCCGCGATGTACATGACCGACGTGCCGGACTGGGGCACGTCCTACGCTCAGGTCAGTGCACTGGGCGAACGTGCGAAGGTCTGCCTCGACACCGGTCACCACGCGCCCGGCACCAACATCGAGTTCATCGTCGCGCAACTGTTGCGGCTGCAGAAGCTGGGTTCGTTCGACTTCAACTCGCGCTTCTACGCCGACGACGACCTCATCGTCGGAGCGGCCGATCCCTTCCAGCTGTTCCGCATCATGTTCGAGGTGATCCGCGGCGGCGGACTGGACGCCGGGAGCGATCTCGCGTTGATGCTCGACCAGTGCCACAACGTCGAGGCCAAGATCCCCGGCCAGATCCGCTCGGTGCTGAACGTGGCCGAGATGACGGCCCGTGCGCTGCTCGTCGACACCGATCAGCTCGCGGCGGCGCAGGATGCGGGAGACGTGTTGGGCGCCAACGGAATCATGATGGACGCCTTCTACACCGACATCCGGCCCGCCATGGCTCAGTGGCGCACCGACCGCGGGCTGCCCGCCGACCCGATGCGCGCCTTCGCGGAGTCGGGCTATCAAGACACCGTCAACGCCGAACGAGTCGGCGGCACTCAGTCGAGTTGGGGAGCGTGAAGGGACGATCATGACCAACACCACCGTCGAAGAGCTCATCGCCAGGTCCAATCGGCTCGGCGCTGACCCGAAGAACACCAACTACGCGGGCGGGAACACCTCGGCCAAGGGCATCGACGTCGACCCCGTCACCGGCGCACCGGTGGACCTGTTGTGGGTCAAGGGATCCGGGGGAGACCTCGGCACCCTTAAGGAGAACGGGCTGGCCGTGCTGCGGCTGGACCGGATGCGCGCACTCGTCGACGTCTACCCCGGTGTCGAGCGCGAGGACGAGATGGTCGCGGCGTTCGACTACTGCCTTCACGGCCGCGGTGGCGCCGCACCGTCGATCGATACCGCGATGCACGGCCTCGTCGATGCGGCGCACGTCGACCACCTCCACCCCGACTCGGGCATCGCGCTGGCGACGTCCGCCGACGGTGAGGCGCTGACCAAGCAGATCTTCGGCGACCGCGTGGTGTGGATCCCGTGGCGTCGGCCGGGTTTTCAGCTCGGCCTCGACATCGCCGAGATCAAGAGGCGCAACCCGCAGGCGATTGGCACGATCCTCGGTGGGCACGGCATCACCGCGTGGGGCGACACGTCGGCCGAGGCCGAGGCGTACTCGCTGGAGATCATCGACACCGTCCAGCGCTACATCGACGCCAACGGTCGACCGCAGCCGTTCGGTGTGCCGCTGGACGGCTATGGCGCGCTGCCCGACGACCAGCGTCGCACCAAGGCCGCCGAGCTGGCGCCGTTCATTCGCGGCCTGGCCTCTGCCGACAAGCCCCAGGTCGGCCACTTCACCGACGACCCGCGAGTGCTCGACTTCCTGTCCAGCAGTGAACATCCGCGGCTCGCCGCGCTTGGCACCAGTTGCCCCGATCACTTCCTGCGCACCAAGGTCAAGCCGATGGTGCTCGACCTGCCTGCCGACGCGTCGCTCGAGGACGGTCGCGCCAGGCTGACCGAACGGCACGAGGCCGACCGCGCCGATTACCAGGCGTACTACGCCCGGCACGCCTCCGCCGACAGCCCCGCCCTTCGCGGTGC